>NZ_JCAXDU010000007.1:0-242036 GCF_059759155.1 Rhodococcus sp. GQ147 | reverse complement strand
AAGGGGGCAATCAGTCAAAGACAAAAGAGTCAAATCACTAGCAAAAAAACTCAAACTAGCTCAAACACTGATCATCCCAGACGGAAGAATGAGACGATCAGCAAATACCCACCCCATCGAAAATGATGGAGCGGAGTACCAAAAATATTTGGCACTGACATTCATCGGCACACTGTTGAGTTCTCAAAGAACACGCACACATCATCACGCTCCGGACTGACGTCCGACCCGCTCTGAGGCAACTGTTCCAGCCTACTTCCTCGTCCTCACGAACGCAAGTCCGTGTGGTTTTCGGAACCAGGGGCGGCTCGAAACCTTACCAGAAGGTTTGTAGCCATCAAATTCGCAGGCGCCTTCGTCCAACCTCGTTGTCCCGTTCCTCTCGGCCCGGGTCGGTGTCCGTGTCGCTCTGACCTGGAATAAGTTACGCGAACATTTCCGAGAACACCAAATCGCCAGGTCAAGGGCGGTTTCGATGGCCCGGTGCCCTTCACAGGAGGGGTAGGACCACCCCTCCATCGTGGTGCTCGTCGCGTCCGCTCACGGATCGTCCTACTTCTCGAGTAACGTTCACCGTTGAGCTGAGCGAGGAAGGGTGCCGTGACGTCGACGGGGAACATGGTGGGGTTGTTCGCCGGTATCGGCGGTCTGGAGCTCGGACTCGGGCGACACGGGTGGAACACCGAACTCCTCTGCGAGATCGAGCCGGGTGCTCAGGCAGTACTACGTACGCGCTTCCCCGACGTTCCGCTCCATCCGGACGTCACGCGTCTCCGCTCTCTCCCCCGCGATACGGAACTGGTCGCCGCAGGCTTCCCGTGCCAGGATCTCTCTCAGGCCGGACGCACGGCCGGCATCACGGGATCGAAGTCCGGGCTCGTCGACGAAGTGTTCCGTCTCGTGAAGCGTAAGAACGGTCCGCGCTGGCTCGTCGTCGAGAACGTTCCCTTCATGCTGCAGCTCGGCCGGGGTGCAGCGATGCGCCACATCACCGACGCCCTCGAGGAGCTCGGCTACATGTGGGCCTACCGCGTCGTCGATGCCCGCGCCTTCGGTCTCCCCCAACGGCGGCACCGCGTCCTGATGGTCGCCTCTCGTACCGACGATCCCCGCACGGTGTTGTTCGGCCAGGACGCCGGCATGCCCATGGAGGGCAATCCCGATCTGTTCCCCTGCGGCTTCTACTGGACCGAAGGTGTGCGCGGTCTCGGATGGGCAGTCAACGCCGTACCCACGCTCAAGGGCGGTTCGACGCTCGGTATCGCCAGCCCTCCGGCCGTGCGACTGCCGTCCGGTGAGATCGTCACCCCCGGCCTGACCGACGCGGAGAGGCTCCAAGGCTTCGACGCCGATTGGACGGCTCCTGCCGTCGAGGCGCCCGGCGTCCGTGCCGGACACCGGTGGCGTCTGGTCGGCAATGCCGTCAGCGTGCGGATGGCGTCGTGGGTGGGCCACCGTCTGAACAACCCCATCGCGTACAGCTCCGACCACGAGACCCCGCTGCTTCCGGGCGACACGTGGCCGACCGCCGCGTGGGGCGCCCGCGGACAGGCGTTCCGCGTGCACGAGTCGCAGTGGCCCGTCCAGGCTCCCTACGAGGACCTCGGCGGTTTTCTCCTCGACGCCCGTCTGCTGTCGGCGCGGGCGACGGCAGGATTCCTCCGACGCGCACGCTCCGGCAACCTGCGCTTCCTGCCCGGATTCCTCGAGGACGTCGAGAACCACCTCGAACGCATGGGTGGCTTCCCCCGAGTGGCGGCCTGAAAGACACCGTGATGGCGGCGTCGGATCGGCCCGGGACGGATCCGCGTACGAGTGCGCGGATGAGCCGGCAACGCCGACGCGACACCGTTCCCGAAGTGGCGTTGCGCAAGGAACTGCATCGCCGGGGGCGGCGGTTCTTCGTCGACCGCGCTCCTCTGCCGGGGATGCGACGCCGGGCCGACCTCGTCTTCCCTCGTCGTCGGGTCGCGGTCTACGTGGACGGCTGCTTCTGGCACAGCTGCCCGCAGCATGCGACGTTCCCGAAGAACAACGCCGAGTGGTGGGTGGCCAAGCTCGCTGCCAACGTGCAGCGCGATCGGGACACCGATGCGCGCTTGCAGGCCGCGGGCTGGGCGGTGGTGCGGGTGTGGGAGCACGAGGATCCCGTCGTCGCCGCGACGCGCGTGGAGGATGCTCTGTCGGCTCCGCCGGAAACGGATACAGGGCCGGCGCAGGGGTGATCCCCCGCACCGGCCCCTGGACCGATCCGATCAGCCCTTCGTGAGCTGTGCGTACCGGGCGACGTGCTGTTCGGCGGTGCCGAACTCGTACTCGATCGCGGTTAGTCGCTTGAAGTAGTGCCCGACGGCGAGTTCCTCCGTCATGCCCATGCCGCCGTGGAGCTGGACGGCGTTCTGGCCGACAAAGCGTGCCGCACGGCTGATCGTCGCCTTCGCGGCCGAGACCGCGCGTGCCCGCGTGGCGTCGTCGCTGTCGAGATGAAGAACGGCCAGGTAGACGGCGGACACCGCCTGCTCGACCTCCATGTACATGTCGACCATGCGGTGCTGGAGTGCCTGGAAGCTGCCGATGGGCTGACCGAACTGCTGACGCTGCTTGGAGTACTCGACGGTGTCGGTGAGCACCTTGCGCATCAGACCCACGGCTTCGGAGGACACGGCGGCGGTCGCCTCGTCGATGCCGCGCGAGACGGACGGCCATGCGCTGCCCTCCTCGCCGAGCAACGAGTCGGCGGGCAGTCGCAGACCCGAGAAGACGATGTCGGAGGCGCGTCGGTCGTCGATCGTGCGGTAGGAATGGATCTCCACACCGGTCGGCGGGTTCGTGGGGTCGAAGTCGACGAGGAACAGCGAGATGCCGTCGGTGTCGGTGCGCTCGCCCGACGTGCGGGCGGTGACGAGCAGGTGCGTTGCGAGCGGAGCGCTGGTGATGACGGTCTTCTCACCGTCGACGACCCACTCGTCGCCCTCGCGACGCGCGGTGGTGGACACGTCGTGGAAGACGTATCCGGAGGTGGGCTCAGTCGCGGCGAACGCCGTGACGGCTTCACCGGCAGCGATCGCCTCGAGGACGGACCGGGCTCGATCGACCCCTGCACGACCGAGCAGCCCGCCCCCGAGGACGACCGTGTCGACGTACGGTTCGATGACGAGTGCGTGCCCGAGCGCCTCGGACACCACCATCAACTCGACCGGTCCGCCGCCCATCCCCCCTACCTCTTCCGGGAGCGTGGCCCCGAGGATTCCGAGATCCTCGGCGAATGCCCGCCACACCTCCGGTTGCCAACCTTCGCCGGTGGTCGCGACCTTCCGGCTTTGCGCCAGGTCGTAGCGACCGGCGAGGAACTTGGTGACCGAATCACGAAGGAGCTCCTGCTCCTTGCTCAAACCGAAGTCCATCAGAGCCCCAATGCTGCTTTGGCGAGAATGTTTCGCTGGATCTCGTTGCTGCCGGCGTAGATCGACCCGGCGCGGTCGTTGAAGTAACGCAGCGGCGCGACAGCCTGCCACTCCTCACCGCTGACGTAACCGTCGGCGGGCGGCACGTAGTCGGCCACCGGACCACCGGGCGCGGTGATGTGCGGCTGGTAGACCCGACCGCGCGGACCGGCCGCCTCGAGGGTCAGCCGGGTGATCGTCTGGCTGAGTTCGGTGCCCAGGATCTTGAGCATCGACGACGCGGGGCCGGGGTTCTTGCCCGCGGATAACGCTGCAAGAGTGCGGTATTCGAGGATCTCGAGTACGTCGGTGCGGATACGTGCCTCGGCGAGCTTGGCGGAGAACGCCGGATCGTCGATGAGCCTGCCACCCGACGGACCGGGCTGTTCGGCGGCCTCCTCGGCGATTCGTTCGGCCATGACCTGCAGGGCCGGCGCTGCCGCCGCTCCCCCGCGTTCGAAGACGAGCAGGTATTTCGCGACGGTCCAGCCGTCGTCGATTTTCCCGAGCACGTTCTTCTTCGGGACGCGCACACCGTCGAAGAAGACCTGGTTCTGCACTTCCTCACCGGACGTCATGACCAGAGGGCGGATCTCGATGCCGGGCGAGGTCATGTCGATGAGCAGGAAGGTGATGCCCTGCTGCTTGCGACCGGTCTTCGACGTGCGCACGAGCGCGAACATCCAGTTCGCCTCGGTGGCGTGCGTGGTCCAGATCTTGCTGCCGGTGACGATCAGGTCGTCGCCGTCGTCGACCGCCGCCATGCTGAGCGACGCGAGGTCGGAGCCGGCCTCGGGCTCGGAGTAGCCCTGACAGAAGAAGACCTCACCTGTGAGGATCCGGGGCAGGAAGTAGCTCTTCTGTTCTTCGGTGCCGTAGGCGACGATCGCATGCGCGACCATGCGGATGCCCATCGGCGACAGGTTCGGGGCGCCCGCGAGGATCGACTCGCGGCTGAAGATGTAGTGCTGCGTTTGCGTCCAGTCGCATCCGCCGTACTCGACCGGCCAGGCCGGCGCCGCCCAACCACGCTCGTGGAGGATGCGCTGCCACTCCATGCTCGCTTCGTGGTCGGAGTACACGCTCGTCGCGAGTCGGCCGGCCCGCCGCAGTTCGGGCGTCAGCTTCTCCTCGAGAAACGATCGCACCTCGTCTCTGAAGGCGGCGTCGGCCTCTGACCACGCAAGTTCCATGTCTTCTCCCCGGAGAGCGCGACCGCCGTTGCCGGAGCATCGTGCGAATTGTCGTTAACTTTTTGAGAGTGGTACGAAATCTACTTCCACCCCAGCGGGCTCGTCAATAGACGGATATCACCTGCGGTACCGGCAGGATCTCCGACCGGGGACACGAACGATCGAGTCCCCGACTCCAGGTGGAGGGTCAGCTCGACACGAAGACGGAACGTTCACTCGTAGCGCAGGACCGGGGACGGTGGCGTTTCACCTCATGACTGCGGTCACACACTCTGATAGAACCTTGCTCTTGGGGATGTAAACGTCACTCTTTCACCGTCGGCGGGCATCGAAGATTCGGAGGGCATTCGAGTGAAGTTCCGGAGCGGGACCGCATTCATGAAGGCCACGGAGATGCCGGCCGCCGCCCGCATGCTCGACGACGCCGGATTCCACGGCCTGCTCGTCTCGGACCACCTCATCTACCCGAAGGAGTTGAAGACGATCTACCCCGGGCACGAGAGCGGCAAGCCGTTCTGGTCGCCGGAGACCGGGTCTCCATCGGACTGTCCGCGGGATGGATGCGCGAGGAGTTCGAACTGCTCGGCCAGGACTTCGACAACCACAGGGACCTCGACCGAACGAAATGATCTGGGCACTGCGCGAACTGTGGAAGGGAGGATGGATCGCGTTCCGGGGCGAGTACTACGACATCCCCGAAATGACCATCGAACCCCACCCGCCGAGCCCGGTACCGATCCTGTGCCGGCGTCATGGTGTCGCCGTGGGCCAACTGGGAGGCCACCCACTCGGGCGACCACGATCACCTCCTCGGCACCGCCGAGCAGTACCGCGCGCCGATCGAGGACTCGCCGAGAGGATCATCGCGAAGCTCACGTGAGCGCAACCGGAAACAGCAATCCTCGAACGAGAAAACCCTCACCGACAGGATCGATGAGGGTTTGGTCTGTGTGCCCGAAGGGGTCGAACCTAGCCTGTCAGGCGGACGTAACCGTCCGGTCGGCACCTCTGCCGCCAACTCGTCGTACCAGATCATGACGTCGTCGTAGTCGGGAGCGCCCTCCGGTGTCGCGACATTGTCACGGAGGCACTGGGCAAGAATCTCCATCTGTTTGTTGGACCAGGACCGATCTTGCACACACCCTCCTGTAGTCCGGGGAAGTCACGTGACGCCCCTTGCGGAGTGAAGATAGCCACAAAGATGTCGCTGAAGCCGGTCAGCAAGCCGTGTCGATTCTGTGTCGTGGCGACTCCGTAACCAGATACGAGAAAACCCTCACCGGAGTACCGGTGAGGGTTTTCGTGTGTGCGCCCGAAGGGATTCGAACCCCTAACCTTCTGATCCGTAGTCAGATGCTCTATCCGTTGAGCTACGGGCGCATGTGTATTCAATTGTCGTTGGTGACGCTACACCAACTGGCGGAGGCGAGAGGATTTGAACCTCCGGTCCCCGGTAAGGGGGACAACTCATTAGCAGTGAGTCCCATTCGGCCGCTCTGGCACGCCTCCTCGGGGATTCGATGCTCTCGAACCGCCGGATCGAAACATTACACATGCCCCCAGGGGAAACGCAAAACGCCTGGTCAGAGGCGTGTAGATGGACGGTCTCCCCCATCCTGCCGACCGGCGGTCACACGACGAGGCGCATAATCGGCTCGTGACTCCACAGACCCGCCCCGACCTCGAATCGATCCCCGCCTACGTTCCGGGCCGCTCGTTCCCCGGTGCGGTGAAGCTCGCCAGCAACGAGACGACCATCGGTCCGCTCCCCAGCGTCCGGGAGGCGATCGCCGACGCTGCCGCCGGCCTCAACCGCTACCCCGACAACAGCGCGACGGAGCTCATCGCGGCACTGTCGGAACGACTCGGCGTCCCGACCGAGCAGATCGCCGTGGGCTGCGGATCGGTGAGCCTGTGCCAGGAGCTCGTGCAGATCACGTGCGATGCGGGCGACGAGGTGATCTTCGCGTGGCGGTCGTTCGAGGCGTACCCGATCATCGCGGCCGTCGCCGGCGCGACCGCCGTGCGCGTCCCGAACACCGCGGACCACGGTCACGACCTGAAGGCCATGCTCGCCGCGATCACCGACCGCACGCGGCTGATCTTCGTGTGCAATCCCAACAATCCCACCGGGTCGCTGCTGGGCAAGGAGGAGCTCGCGCAGTTCCTCGACGCCGTCCCCGAGCACATCGTCGTCGCCCTCGACGAGGCGTACTTCGAGTACGTCCGCCCCGAGCCCGGTGAGGATCTGGCCGACGGTCTCGAGCTCGCGGAGGGTCGCCGCAACGTCGTCGTGCTCCGCACCTTCTCCAAGGCCTACGGTCTCGCCGGTATCCGCGTCGGATACGCGGTCGCCGACCCGTCCGTCGTGACGGCGCTGAGCAAGGTCCACACCCCATTCTCCGTGAACTCGCTCGCCCAGACGGCTGCCGTGGCCTCGCTCGCCGCCGCGACCGAGTTGCTCGCGCGCACCGAGGGCGTCGTCGCCGAGCGGGAACGGGTCCACGCGGCACTCGTCGAGGCCGGCTACGAGGTGCCCACGAGTGCCGCGAACTTCCTCTGGCTGCCGCTGGGTGAACGCTCCGCCGCGTTCTTCGAAGCCGCAGCGGAGGCAGGCGTGGTGCTCCGCAACTTCACGGGCGAGGGCACCCGGGTGACGATCGGCGACCCGCATGAGAACGATCTCTTCCTCGACTTCGCAACCGGGCAGGGACGGGCACTCGCCGGCATCGACTGATCCTGTGACGAGACCCAACCGTTATAGCTGGGTATCGGTGGCGTGACCCGGCCCTGACAAACTCGGGCGGTCGGATCGGGTCGGGTGGCGGAGGAACTGCATGGGGGCAGGCAAGGTGCGGCGCGCCCTGTCGGCCTGCGCAGTCGTCGGCTCACTGGTCGCCTTCGGTGGTGCGGCACCTGCCGGAGCCGCGCCGACGAGCACAATCCCCTCGAACGCCGTCCCGCTCCGGGTGATCGCATTCGGCGACCTGCACGGAAATCTGCTGCCCCCGCAGGGACTGCACGGCGAGGTCGTCCGGTCGGACGGCGTCTCGGTCCCCGCGGGGGGTGCGGCCTATCTCGCCGCCTACGTCCGGCAGCTCAGGGAACAGGCCGACAACTCCGTGCTCTACGCCGTGGGCGACACGTGGGGTTCGTCGCCGCTCGAGTCGGGCCTGTTCCACGACGAGCCGACCATCGCCCTGCTCGACGAACTCGATCTCACCGCCGCGACCCTCGGCAACCACGAACTCGACCGCGGCTACGCCGAACTCGAGCGACTGCGGGACGGCGGTTGCCACCCGAAGGAAGGGTGCCTCTACACCGAACCGTTCGAGGGCGCGAACTTCCCGATCCTCGGCGCCAACCTCACCACGACGGACGGCACACCGGCCGCACTCCCCTACAGCATCGACTACGTCGACGGACTGCCCGTGGGCGTCATCGGTGTCGTGCCGAGCAACACCCCCGACATCATCCGGCCCGACGCGATCGCGGGACTGCAGTTCGAGGACGAGATCGCCGCTGTCAACCGCACCGCCGACATCCTCGGTGCGCTCGGCGTCCGTTCGATCGTGGTGCTCTACAAGGGCGACATCGGGGCCATCGACGGCGACGATCCGTGTCCGAGCGGGGACGACGGAGCGGCGGCGATCGCGACGTCCGTCTCCCCCGACGTGGACCTCATCGTCACCTCCGACGGCGACCGGCACTTCAACTGCACCTACACCGACCCGGCGGGCAGGCCGCGCACCGTCGTGCAGGGTGCTTCGCACGGGCGCATCCTGTCGGTCGCCGACCTCGTCATCGACCGGCAGAGCCGGGAGGTGCTGCGCGACCGAACCGTCGTGTTCACGCAGGTCGTCACGCACGACATCGATCCGGATCCGACCACTCTCGAGTTCGTCGACCGGGCAGTCGAGAAGTCGGCGGAGGTCGCGAACCGGTCCATCGCGCGCATCGGCTCCGACGTCACGCGCAGCGAGAGCCCGAGCGGAGAGTCGGCGCTGGGCAATCTGGTGGCCGACGCACAACTCGCGGCGACGCGGCATCTCGGCGCGCAGATCGCGCTGATGAACCCCGGCGGACTCCGCGGCGACCTCCTCGCCGGCGACGGCACCGTCTCGTACCGGGAGACCTACGCCGTGCAGCCCTTCGGGAGCATGCTGCAGGTGCTCGACCTCACCGGAGCCCAACTCGACGTGCTGCTCGAGCAGCAGTTTCAGGACAGCCCGGTCGGCTCGGAGGTCGAACGCATCCTGGCGCCCTCACACAATCTGACCTACACGCTCGACCGCCTGGCGCCGCGCGGCGAACGGATCCGTTCGATCACGATCGACGGCGAGGCCGTCGACCCCGAGCGTGTGTACAAGGTCGTGATGAACAACTTCCTGGCCGGCGGCGGAGACGGTTTCACCGTGTGCACGGAAGCGCACGGACTGGTCGGCGCGGGCAAGGATCTCGACGCCCTCAACAACTATCTGGCGACCCGCTCACGCGTGGAGCCGCCGGCCGTCGACCGCATCCGCCTCCACTGAGACGGTGCCGTCGACGCGCGATCAGCGGAGTCGGAGTGCGTCGGCGAGGGTCGGCCACGCGGCCTTGATGTCGTCCTGCCAGTAGCCCCACGAATGCGTGCCCCACGGGCGGTAGACGACCTGCGCGGGGATACCGAGTTCGCGGAGGCGACGGTCGTAGGTGACGGTGCACACGAAGGTGCCGATCTCGAGCGGCGCGCCGACGGTGAGCACGTCCTGACCGGCGCCGAGATCGTGCGGGCCGAGCAGGCCGTTGCCGGTGCTGAGGAAGACCTCCTTGCCGCGCAGCTTCTCGGCGAGCAGGTAGGAGTCGTGCTCCTCCCATCGGGCGTCGTCGGGCGGTCCCCACATGTTGTCGGGGTTGCCGCCCTTGTACGCGACGGTTCCGCGGACGGTGTCGCGGGAGCGGTCGCTGGAGGTGTCGTAGCAACCGCTGAGCGCCGCGACTCCCTGGTAGAGGTCGGGATTGCGGGTGATCAGGGACATCGCCCCGGTGGCGCCCATCGACAGGCCCGCGACGGCGTTGGTGCCGTTGCCGTCGAACTCGGCGTCGATCAGCGGGGGTAGTTCCTCAGTCAGGAAGGTCTCCCACTTGTTGATCCCGAGCACGGGGTCGGGGTTGTTCCAGTCGGTGTAGTAGCTCGCGGTGCCACCCACGGGAAGGACGACGTTGGTGTTCTTGTCGGCGAAGAACTCCGCGATGTCGGTGCGTTGGGTCCACGTGCTCTCGCGGAACTCGGACTCCTCGCCGGCGCTGACGCCGTCGAGCAGGTAGAGGGTGGGGCGCGGCCCCGCCGAGGCCGGGTGCAGCACCTGCACCGGCACGACCCGGTTCATCGCGGCCGAGTGGACGAACAGCTTCGTCTGCCTGTCGCCGACCCGCTCGACATGGTCGATCCTGGCCGACACCGGCTGCACGTGCGCCGGTTGTGCATGGATCGGTTGGGCATGGGCGATCGTCGTGCCGGAGACCGGCACCATCAGGGCCACCGCTACAGCCGCCGCGCGTCTCTTCACCATCGAACTCCCCGTCCCCCGACGACCTGCAGTGATCTCACAGTCACTACCTGTACCCGGTCAAGCGGACCTGCACGCGACCCTAATATTCACCCTCCTATTCGTGACGAATCGGAGGATCCACGGCCGCGTCGCCCCCGCCGGGCGGCGGGAGCGACGCGTGGGAGAGCTGTGTCGGTCAGCGGAGGTGGTGCACCTCCTGCAACCCGTAGACCGGGGTCGGAAGGCCCTCGTAACGCGCCTTGAGTTGCAGCGCCAAGTAGAGCGAGTAGTGCCGCGACTGGTGCAGGTTGCCGCCGTGGAACCACAGGCCGTCCTGCTGCGTGGGCTTCCACATGTTGCGCTGCTCACCCTCCCAGGGGCCGGGGTCCTTGGTGGTGTCGGAGCCCAGGCCCCAGCACTTGCCCACCTTGTCGGCGACCTCCTGCGAGATCAGGTCGGCGACCCAGCCGTTCATCGAGCCGTAGCCGGTCGCGTAGACGACGAGATCGGCCTCGAGTTCGGTGCCGTCCTCGAGGATCACCGACGTCTCGGTGAGTTCGCGGACGTTGCCGTGGGCGAGCTTGATGTCGCCGTTCGCGACGAGTTCCGAGGCACCGACATCGATGTAGTAGCCGGATGCGCGACGCAGGTACTTCATGAACAGGCCCGAACCGTCGTCACCCCAGTCGTGCTGGAAGCCCGCCTTCTCGAGCCGGTCGTAGAACTCGGCGTCGCGTTCGCGGATCTTCTCGTAGATGGGGATCTGGAACTCGTGCATGATCCGGTACGGCAGGGACGCGAAGGTCAGGTCGGCCTTCTGGGTGGTGACGCCGGCGGCGAGGGCCCGCTCGGAGTACAGGTCGCCGAGACCGAGATCCATCAGCGAATCGGACCGGACGATGTGCGTCGACGAGCGCTGCACCATGGTGACGTCGGCGCCCACCTCCCACAGGGCACCGCAGATGTCGTGGGCACTGTTGTTGGCACCGATCACGACGGCCTTCTTGCCGGCGTAGGCGTCCGGACCCGGGTGGGCGCTGGAGTGGTGCTGCTCGCCGCGGAACAGGTCCATGCCGGGGAAGTCGGGGATGTTCGGCTTACCCGACATGCCGGTCGCGATGACGAGCTGCTTCGGCCGGAGGACCACCGGTTCGCCGTCGCGCAGGACGTTGACGGTCCATTCGCCCGTTGCCTCGTCGTAGCTCGCGGAGGTGCACTCCGACTTCGACCAGTAGGGGACCTCCATCACCTTCGTGTACATCTCGAGCCAGTCCGCGATCTTGTCCTTGGGCGCGAAGACCGGCCAGTTGTCGGGGAACGGCATGTACGGCAGGTGGTCGTACCAGACGGGGTCGTGCAGACACAGCGACTTGTAGCGGCTGCGCCACTGGTCGCCGGGACGGTCGTGCTTGTCGAGCACGATTGCGGGAACACCGAGCTGACGCATGCGCGCACCGAGCGCGATACCGCCCTGACCACCACCGATGATCACGATGTAGGGCTGACGCGTGTAACCGAGTTCGCGTTCCTCGATCTCGCGCTGCTCCGACCACGTGACCCTCTGCTTGTCGGCGCCGTGCTTCGTGCCGCGGGGACGACGCGTGCCCTTGTTCTCCTCGTATCCCTTCAGCTCCTGCATCGTGGTCAGCAGCGTGAAGGCGCGGTCCTGGCCGCTCTCCTCGTCGCGCTTGAGACGCAGGTGGCCGACGCCGCGACCGACTGCGGTCTCGAACGCGATCCAGGCGCTGAGTACGCCGTCGTCGTCGCTCGCTGGTTCGGTGGTGCGGAAGCCGCTGGGATCGGTGTCGGCGAGTCGCGCGTGCAGCATGTCCGAGACGCCCTCGCGTCCCTCGACGGTCTTGAGGTTCCAGGTGAAGGCGACCAGGTCGCGCCAGAAGGAATCGGTGCCGAACAGGCCCGCAGCGGCGTCGACATCGCGCTGTGCGAGGGCGGTTTCGAAAGCTTGCAACCAGGCGTCGACGCGTTCGTCGGGCGTCGCGGTGCCGGAGGTCGTGGGCTTGTCGAGGGTGTCGGTCATGGTGAGTCCTTTCCCGTGGTGATGTGATCCAGGACACTCCCCGCGGCCGGTCCCCCGCAAGCGTTGCGTCACGTTGCACGGCGCCCCACTTGTGGCGCAGCACACATTTGCCACCTATGCTCCGAGGACGACGACGAAGAGGAGACCGTGACCACGTTCAGCGCGATCGCGCCCGGCACCGACCTGTCGCGCTACGCGCGCGAGTTGACGCGGATGCACGACGCGGTCATCGGCGGCGCCCGGTCACCCATGCGACCCCGTCCGCTCGTGTCCCGTTCGTGGCAGCGCGTGCTCGACGCGGGCCTCGATCCCACCGGCACCAACGAACGCAGCCGGCTGCCCGTCGCGGAGATCGAGCGACGTCGCCGCGCGTCCGCCCTCTCCGCGGTGATCGGCGATCTCGAGCAGGTCATCACACCCGTCGCCGACGCCTCGCATCTGCTGCTGGTGGTGACCGACGCCGACGGCGTGATCCTCTGGCGCAGCGGTTCGGCACCGATCCGGTCACGCGCCGACGCCCTCGGTTTCCAGGAGGGAACTGTGTGGACCGAGTCGACCGTCGGCACGAACGCCATCGGCACGGCGCTCGCGGAGGCCGCGCCCGTGCAGTTGTTCTCGGGTGAACACTTCGAGACGACCCAGCATCCCTGGTACTGCACCGCTGCGCCGATCCACGATCCGATCCGCGGCGACCTGCTGGGCATCGTCGACGTCAGCGGTCCCGCGCTGACCCTGCACCCGGCCATCATCGCCCTCGTCGACACCGCCGTCCGGCTCGCCGAAGCACAACTGTGGCGACGGCACGAGGTGCGACTCGAACGGCTGCGCACCGAGGCTGCTCCGTTGCTGTCGTCGACGCGGGGACCGGTGCTGCTCGTCGACGAGGACGGTTGGGTCGCGCACGCCTCCGGTATCGCCGCCGAGCGGGTCGCGGTTCCGCGGCACGCACGCCCACTGACCGTTCCCGGTATGGGACTGTGTGTGCCCGAGCGGCTTTCGCACGGCTGGCTGATCCGCGGCGCGGCCTCGTCGTCGCGCATGCGGATGGTGCTGCACGTGTCGTCGTCGCCCACAGTGGAGGTCTTCGGGGACGACGACTCGTGGCACAGCATCGTCACCGCACGTCAGGCCGAGATCCTGCTGTTGCTGCACGAGCGCGGCCCGGACGGCATGACGGTCGCAGCGCTCAGCCGGGCCCTCTACGGGGACGACGACCATGCCGTGTCGGTCCGCGCCGAGGTGTCGCGACTGCGACGCGCGATCGGGGACGTGATCGAGAGCAAGCCCTACCGGCTCGCCACCACCGTCGACCTGTCGCTGGATCTCGGTGCGGACGAACGCCTCGCCGACTCCGAGTTCGTCCGCCGGTCGGGGGCGCCGGGGGTGCGGGCACTCGGCGTCTACCGCTGACACGGCCGGGGGCATGTTTCCGCCCCTCGGGGACCGGGAACGCACCAGTGAACCCAAGTCGCCGAACATGCTGGAGACACAATGACCGTTCTCGTCGTCACGGACAGCCCCGAAGGTCCGGCACAGAAGATCGCCCGGCTCGTCGCCGACGCGCTGGGAGAGCGGGACATCGACGTCACCGTCGGTGACACCTCCGATCTCGAGCGGTCGGAAGAGTTCGAGGGCGTCGTCTTCGGAGGCGAGGTCGACGCCGGCGAGTACTCGCCCGACACCGTCGAACTGTTGTCGTCGCGGGCCTCCGGGCTGAGTCAGCAGCTCGTGTGGTTGTTCGCGGTGGGCGACGAAAGCACCGAGGACACAACGGATCTGGTGTCCGAACTCGCCGCGCTCGACTACCGGTCGTTCAGTCCGTCCGCAGGCGAGGACGAGGTGCGGTCGTGGGCCGCCTTCATCGCCGACGAGATCGACGGACACAGCTGAACCCGCACGTTCACCCGAGCGAAGGGCCACCATGCTCCACACGGATGTCGCACCGGGCGTGCATCGCCTCGCGCACGCCGACGTCAACGTCTACCTGATCGAGGACGACGCCGGAGTGACCGTCGTCGACACGGGACTACCCGCGACCGCTGGTCGCATCGAAGAGGCGATCTCACGCATCGGTCGCCGGATCGACGACGTGCAGGGAGTCGTCCTCACGCACGCCCACTTCGATCACGTCGGGTCGGCGAAGCGGCTGCGTGAACGGTGGCGGGTTCCGGTATGGGCGCATCGCGACGAGAAGTTCCTCGCCGCCCACCCCTATCGCTACCAGCACGAACGCAACCGGCTGCTCTATCCCGTTCGATATCCCGCCTGCATCCCCGTTCTCGCCCGGATGACCGTGGCCGGTGCGCTGTGGGTGCGCGGGGTCCACGACGTGACGCTCTTCCAGGACTCCCAACCGCTCGACCTGCCGGGCCGCCCCGTCCCCCTGCACACACCCGGCCACACCTACGGGCACTGCGCGCTGCATCTCCCGGACCGCGACACCGTGATCGTCGGCGACGCCATCGTCACCCTCGATCCGTACACGGACAGGCGCGGTCCGCAGATCGTCTCGGGTGCGGCGACCGCCGACAGCAGGACCGCCCTCGCCTCGCTGGCGGCCATCGCCGGCACCGGCGCGAAGCACGTCCTCGTCGGCCACGGTGAGCCCTGGCACGACGGTGCGGCCGCGGCCGTGGAACGAGCGGTGGCCGCCGGACCGAGCTGACAGATGTGATCGGTCCACGGGAACCGGGGACATGCCCGCACGGCGCGGGCACACCGGCCGCATGAATCCTCTCGGTGCCACTCTTCTGACCGGCGTCGCCGACCCGAAGCTCGGGGCTTTCTCACGGTTCGACGGAAGCTGGGGACGAGGGGCGCACCTGGATCCTCGAGGAGAAGATGGTCGCCACCCGGCGGTAGAAACGAGAAGAGGCTCCGGCTCCGACTCCCTGACGAGTGCCGGAACCTCTTCCGTGGCGGAAGCGGAGGGATTTGAACCCCCGTTGGTGTTACCCAAGCTCGCTTTCAAGGCGAGTGCATTCGGCCGCTCTGCCACGCTTCCGCGGCAGATCCTAACCGCTCCGCGCAAGCAGGGCATAACCGATTCGCGACCTCAGCAGTCGGCCAGAGTGTGCTCGACGCGCGCGAAGACCCGCGCCAGCATGTCGAGCTCGTCGGCCGACAGCAGGTCGATGAGGTAGTTGCGCACGTCGTCGACGTGGGTGGGGGCGGCCTCCGCCAGACGCCGCCTGCCTTCGTCGGTGATGGTGGCGAGCACACCGCGACCGTCGTCGGGGCACGAGCTGCGCACGACCATCTTCTCCTGCTCCATCCGCCGGATCTGATGGGTGAGCCGGCTGCGTGAGGAGAGCACGCCGTCGGCGAGATCGCTCATGCGCAGGGCGCCCTCGGGGGCTTCGGAGAGCATGACCAGGATCCGATATTCCGCCAGCGACAGGTCGTGTCGGTCGTTGAGAGACCGACTGAGGGCGCTCATGAGACGGTTGTTGCCGTCCATGTAGAGACGCCAGGCCTCCTGCTCCTTTGCGGTCAGCCACTTGGGTTCGTCTCGTTCGCTGGTCACGCCGGGAGTGTAATGCCGACGGCCCGATCCGGTTACCGCACGGTAGCTTCGAGCAGGTGAGCGCGCGGCGAGCGGCGTGATCGTCTCCTCACTGCCCCGCACGCGATAGCGTCGAACACATGTATGCAATCGTCGCCACCGAACCCGGTGGTCCAGAAGTTCTCCGGTGGACCGAGCAGCCCGACCCGGACCTGCCTCCCGGGCACGTACTTCTCGATGTCGCGGCGACCGCGGTCAACCGCGCCGACCTGCTGCAACGGCGCGGCCTCTACCCGCCGCCCCCGGGGGCGAGCGACATCCTGGGCCTCGAATGCTCCGGAGTGATCTCCGAACTCGGCGAGGGTGTGACGGGCTGGAACATCGGCGACAAGGTCTGTGCTCTCCTCACCGGTGGCGGTTACGCCGAGAAGGTCGCGGTCCCTGCCTCCCAGCTGCTGCCCGTCCCGAAGGGCATGGACATCGCGGTCGCCGCGTCGCTTCCCGAGATCGCGTGCACGGTGTGGTCGAACGTCGTGATGACCGCCGGCCTGAAGCGCGGCGACGTCCTGCTCGTCCACGGTGGCGGCGGAGGCATCGGCACACATGCCATCCAGGTGGGCAAGGCGCTCGGCGCGAAGGTGGCGGTGACGGCCTCGGCCGGCAAACTCGACCGCTGCCGCGAACTCGGCGCCGACCTGGCGATCGACTACCGCGAACAGGACTTCGTCTCCGAGGTGCGCACTGCCTTCGGTGGCGCCGACGTGGTGCTCGACAACATGGGTGCGAAGTACCTGTCCCGGAACATCGACGTCCTCGCTCCGGACGGACGGCTCGTCGTCATCGGCATGCAGGGTGGCACGAAGGGTGAACTGCACCTCGGCAAGTTGCTCGCCAAGCGCGGTCACGTCATCGCGACCGGTCTGCGCGGCCGTCCGGACTCGGGGCCGTCGGGCAAGAGCGCGATCATCGACTCCGTGCGCGCCGATCTGTGGCCGCTCATCGAGGAGGCGAAGGTCCATCCCGTCGTGCACGCCGAGCTGCCGATCACCGAGGCGGCACAGGCGCACGAACTGCTCGACAGCCCCGAGACCGTCGGGAAGGTCGTGCTGCGGATCGAACGGAACTAGAGGTTGCGGAGCTCACGGACGAGCTGATCGACCTCGAAGCTCGTGGTGTAGGGGGCGAGGCCGATGCTCACCGCTCCCCCTTCGTCGCTGACGCCGAGGGAGTCGAGGAGCCGGCTCGATCCGCGGGTGCTCGCCACCGTCGCGATGCGGCGGTCGGCGAGATGCGCGGCGACCTTCTCGGCCGGGACCCCGTCGACGGTGAAGCTGAGGGTGGGGACGCGGCTCGACGCGCGGCCGAGCACGATCACGCCGGTGAGACTGTCGAGCTGTCGCAACAGACGGTCGAACAGCACGTCCTGGTAGTTCTGCATCGAGCTGATCGAGATGTCGAGACGCTCGCGGCGCGAACCGGTGGCGTCGTCGTCCAGTGAGGCCATGAAGTCGATGGACGCGGGGATACCGGCGAGCAGACCGAACTGGTGACCGCCCACCTCGAGGCGTTCGGCGCCGCGCGCGTGCGGGTTCAGCGACATGGCCGGAACCCGTTCGAGATGCGCGGGGTCGGAGAAGACGAGCGCACCGATCTGCGGGCCGCCCCACGAGGCGATGTCGACGGTGATGACGTCGGCGCCGAGATCGTCGATGTCGACGTGGGCGTAGGGGGCAGCGCCCGCGGCGTCGACGACCATGAGCCCACCGACCTCGTGGACGAGATCCGCGACGACCCGCACGTCGGGCGCGGTGCCGACGATCGACGACGCCGCGGTGAGCGCGACGAGCCGGGTGGTGGGCGTGATGAGTTCCTCGTACTGCCAGGTGGGCAGCTCGCACGTCTCGATCTCGACCTCGGCCCAGCGCACCTGCGCGCCGTAGCGGCTCGCGACCCGCAACCAGGGAGCGATGTTCGCCTCGTCGTCGAGCCGTGAGAGCACCATGCCGGTGCCGAGCCCGAGGCGGGAACTGAGTGCTTCGGCGAGCCAGGCGAGCAACACCGCGTGGCTCGGGCCCAGGACGACCCCGTCCGGATCGGCACCCACGAGTTCCGCGACCGCGACGCGCGCCTCCTGGAGAATCGCGGCGCTGCGACGTGACGACAGGTGCCGTCCGGTCGACGACGCGGCCGAGTTGCGGAAGGCAGTGGACACGGTGCGCGACACCACATCGGGGATCTGCATACCGGCCCGTGGATCGAGATGGATCCACCCGTCCCCGAGCGAGGGGATCAACCCCCGGATCCGGGCAACGTCGTAAGCCATGGCAGACACTCTAGGTCCCGATGTCAATGGGACGCGCCGTACCTGCACTCGGCGTTGCCCTCTCGGTAGGCTCGATCGGGGTACCCGGCACTCCGGGTCCCTCGGGTAACCGGGCACCCCCGAGGTGGGAAAGGGAGAATGGAGCCATGACGCATCCGGACAACGACCAGGTTCTCGTGATCGGCCCCGACGGCCGGCCCATCCGTGTCTCCCGCGAGGAGGCGGCCCGCGTGGAGGCCGACGGCCGGCCGGAGGAGGAGAAGACCGAGAACGGCGGCGAATCCCTGGCCGACATGGTCGAGCAGCCGGCGAAGGTCATGCGGATCGGCACCATGATCAAACAGCTCCTCGAAGAGGTGAAGGCCGCGCCGCTCGACGACGCCAGCCGCACCCGGCTCAAGGACATCCACCTGTCGTCCATCCGCGAACTCGGTCAGGGCCTCGCCCCCGATCTGCGGGAGGAACTCGAGCGGCTCGCGCTGCCCTTCGGTGAGGACGCGGTGCCCTCCGACGCCGAGCTGCGCATCGCGCAGGCTCAGCTCGTCGGTTGGCTCGAAGGTCTGTTCCACGGCATCCAGACAGCGCTGTTCGCTCAGCAGATGGCGGCTCGTGCCCAGCTCGAGCAGATGCGTCAGGGAGCGCTTCCTCCCGGCGTCGCGCAGGGCGGTCGCGGCCAGAACGATCAATCGTTTCCCGGTCAGACCCACCCCGGAACCGGCCAGTACCTGTAGTCCCACCGGGTACGCCCCGGGACTCGGGTATCGGCGCGACGGGTACGCTCGGGTCCCGTGTCAGCGTCTGGAGCAGCATCGTGAGTCGGGTCAGCATCGAAACGCGCGGCGCGTGCGTCGACTTTCCCATCTTCGACGCCAAGACCCGGTCCTTGAAGAAGGCCTTCCTGGGTAAGGCGGGCGGGGCGATCGGCCGCAACGACTCCGATGTCGTGGTCGTCGAGGCTCTGCGCGACATCACGATGTCGTTGAAGGAAGGCGACCGCGTCGGGCTCGTCGGCCACAACGGTGCCGGCAAGTCCACGCTGCTGCGTCTGCTCTCCGGGATCTACGAGCCCACGCGCGGCCACGCTCGGGTGAAGGGTCGCGTCGCGCCGGTGTTCGACCTCGGCGTCGGCATGGACCCGGAGATCTCCGGCTACGAGAACATCATCATCCGCGGCATGTTCCTCGGGATGAGCCGCAAGCAGATGCTGGCCAAGGTCGACGAGATCGCGGACTTCACCGAGCTCGGCGACTACCTCAACATGCCGCTGCGCACCTACTCGACCGGTATGCGGGTGCGTGTCGCGCTCGGCGTGGTCACCAGCATCGATCCCGAGATCCTGCTGCTCGACGAGGGCATCGGCGCGGTCGACGCGGAGTTCATGAAGAAGGCGCGGGTGCGTCTGCAGGATCTCGTCGCGCGCTCGGGCATCCTCGTGTTCGCCAGCCATTCGAACGAGTTCCTCGCCCAACTGTGCGACCAGGCGATGTGGATCGACCACGGCCAGATCCGCGAGCAGGGCGACATCGAGCACGTGGTGCGCGCCTACGAGGGCGACGAGGCCGGCGATCACGTGCGCACGATCCTCCACGAGCTCGAGCGTGAGCGGATCGCGAAGTCCGCCCCCGACGCCGCGGCCTCGACGGGTTCGAACGGTGGCTGACGAACGGATCATCGGCGTCGTCGTCACACACCGCCGACGCGAACTGCTGGCGGATTCGCTGAAAGTTCTTGCCTCGCAGTCCCGTCCGCTCGACCATCTCGTGGTGGTCGACAACGGCGACGAGGACGCGGTGCGTGAGCTCGTCGACGCGGTGGACCTGCCCACGAGTTATCTCGGCTCGAAGCACAATCTCGGTGGAGCAGGCGGCTTCGCCCTCGGCATCCTGTACGCGCTGTCGCTGGGAGCCGACCGGGTGTGGCTCGCCGACGACGACGGCCGCCCAGAGGGACCGGACGTGCTCGCGACGCTGCTCGACTGCGCGCAACGCAACGGCCTGGCCGAGGTGTCGCCGGTCGTGTGCGACATCGCGCAACCCGACCGCCTCGCCTTCCCGCTGCGTCGCGGTGTGGTGTGGCGGCGGTGGCGGCACGA
Organism: Rhodococcus sp. GQ147; assembly: GCF_059759155.1. Classification (NCBI taxonomy): domain Bacteria; kingdom Bacillati; phylum Actinomycetota; class Actinomycetes; order Mycobacteriales; family Nocardiaceae; genus Rhodococcus; species Rhodococcus sp. GQ147. Next base: position 221,908 of record NZ_JCAXDU010000007.1, on the reverse strand, counting down.
ACTCGGCGACGAGGACCTGTTGCCCGGCATCGCCTCGCTGTTCAACGGTGCGCTCTTCACCGCCGCGGCGATCGACGCGGTGGGTGTGCCCGACCTGCGCCTGTTCGTCCGTGGCGATGAGGTCGAGGTGCACCGGCGTCTCGTCCGCTCGGGACTGCCGTTCGGCACCTGCCTGCAGACGGCCTATCTGCACCCGGACGGTGCCGACGAGTTCAAGCCGATTCTCGGCGGCCGGATGCACACGCAGTATCCGGACAACGACACCAAGCGCTTCTTCACCTACCGCAACCGCGGCTACCTGCTGTCGCAGCCGGGACTGCGCCGGTTGCTGCCCCAGGAATGGGTGCGGTTCGGCTGGTACTTCCTGATCACGCGCCGCGACCCGGCCGGGTTGCGCGAGTGGATCCGGCTGCGCAGGCTCGGGCGCGAGGAGCGGTTCGAGCGTCCCTGACGCTCACGCGGACAGACCCCGCGCTACCGGACTTCAGTTCCTCGCAGCGACGATGATGGCGTGGATGATCCATACCGGCAGCCACGCGCCGCACGTGATCAATGTGAGGACGAGATGCAGGAGATGGGGGCAGTCCGCGCGTTTCACATTATTGACGGTGACCTGCTGGATCGGCGCGAACGGCTGCGGGGGCGGGTACGCAGACTGCGGATGCCCGTGGAACTGCTGATGCGCGTAATTCTGTGGCGGGTACTGCTGTTGCGCGTGCGGATACGGCTGCTGATTCTGCTGCTGTGCATACAGGTTCTGCTGGTGCTCGGCGACTCTCCGTTGCTGTTCTTCGAGCGCGATCTGCTGATGGTGGTCTCGAAGACGCTGAGCTTCGGCCTCGCGCTCCTGCTCTTCCTTCCAGGCGCGAAGACGGTTCAACTCCTCGAGTTCCCCTGGCTCGAGATCCCTCTGGTACTTCGGTTGCGGTTCCCAGTTTCCTGCCGGTCCGGTCATCGGTGGTTCCTCTCCCCTCGCCGGTTCCACGAAACCGGAACGAACGTCAAATAGGTCGAATCGTACAGACAGGAGTCACTACAGCCGAGATCTGACTCTGCCTGTTCCTCAGTCCATCCCATCAGGACACGCGCGCGAAATCTCGGAACACAATCCGGCAGATCCGACCGCGGATGTACGCACTTCGTCCTACACTTTCGCCACCCTCGACCTCGGGAGCCAGTGATGACCCCTCGTGCCACCTCACCGTCGACCCTCTGCGAAGCCTTCCAGACCACCGCCGCGGCGTACCCCGACAAGGTCGCGCTGCGCACCCCCGACGACTCCGTCTCCTACACCTGGCGTCAGTACGCGCAGCGCGTCGAACGCCTCGCCGCCGGACTCGCCGGGCTCGGCGTGAACCGCGGGGACACCGTCGGCCTCATGCTCACCAACCGGCCCGAATTCCACCTTCTCGACACCGCCGCGATCCACCTCGGTGCGGCGCCGTTCTCGATCTACAACTCGCTGACCGCCGAACAGATCTCGTACGTGCTCGGCAACGCCGGCAACCACGTGATGATCGCCGAGGAACAGTTCGTCCCCGTCCTGCGGCAGGCGATCGGCGACACGAAGGTCGAGCACCTGGTGTGCATCGACGGCAAACCGGAAGGCACCATCTCCCTCGACGGCCTCGAGGCCGCCATCGATCCGTCCTTCGACTTCGAGGCCTCGTGGAAGGCCGTGCAACCGCCCGACCTGCTGACCCTCATCTACACCTCGGGCACCACAGGCCCGCCGAAGGGTGTCGAACTCACCCACGCCAACCTGCTCGCCGAACTCGAAGCGACGAGCTCGTATCTGCCCATCGGTCCGGACGACCGGATCCTGTCGTATCTGCCCGACGCGCACATCGCCAACCGCTGGGGCTCGCACTACTCGAGCCTGTACAGCGGCATGCAGATCACCACGCTCGACGACCTCAAGCAGGCCATCACCGTGCTACCGAGCCTGCGGCCGACGCTCTTCGGCGCCGTCCCCCAGGTCTGGTACAAGCTCAAGGCCGCGATCGACAAGACCCTCGCCGAGGAGTCGAGCCCGATCAAGAAGAAGCTCGCACTGTGGGCGATCGACGTCGGACGCAAGCGCGCCCGGCTGCAGTCCGATGGCAAACCGGTCCCCCGGTCCCTCGAGGTGCAGCACGCGGTGGCCGACAGGCTGGTGCTGTCCGCGATCCGCGGCAAGCTCGGTCTCGACCAGGTCCGCGCCGCCGTCACCGGCGCCGCGGCGATCTCGCCGGAGGTCCTCGAGTTCGTTCTCGCCCTCGGCATTCCGTGCTCCGAGGTGTGGGGCATGTCGGAGACCTCGTGCGTGGTCACGATGAACCGGCCGGGCGCCATCCGCATCGGTACCGTCGGCCAGGCCGTGCCGTGCGCGCAGATCAGGATCGCCGAAGACGGCGAACTGCTCGTCTCCGGCCCGCTGCTCATGAAGGGCTACCGCAACGACCCCGAGAAGACTGCCGACGCAATTGATTCCGACGGCTGGTTGCACACCGGCGACATCGGCGAGATCGACGCGGACGGTTACCTACGGTTGATCGACCGGAAGAAGGAGATCATCGTCAACGCGGCGGGGAAGAATATGTCGCCCACCAACATCGAAGGCGCCCTGCGTGCCGCGTGCCCGATGCTCGGTGGCGCCGTCGCCATCGGCAACGACCGCCCCTACAACGTCGCACTGCTCGCACTCGACCCCGACGCCCTGGCCGTCTTCGCCGAACAGCACGGTCTCAGCGGCACCCACGAGGAACTCACCCGGCATCGGGTGGTCCTCGAATCGATCGCGAAGTCGGTCGAGGAGGCGAACAGCAAGCTGTCGCGGGTCGAGCAGATCAAGAAGTACACGGTGCTGCCGACGATCTGGGAACCCTCCGGCGACGAGCTGACCCCGACGATGAAGCTCAAGCGCAAGCCCATCGATGCCAAATACGCGGAGGAGATCGACAAGTTGTACGCGGGAGCCTGATCCGTCACCGCGCCGACCGGTTCGCAGGACCGTTGATCGCGCACTACCTCGACGAATCGCTGAGCGAGACGGTGTAGTCGCCGACGATCTGCTCGGCGATCTCACGCACCTTGACGTTGCGGTGCTGGGAGAAGGCGACGAGTTTGTCGAAGGCCGCGTCGGCATCGCACTTGAACGTAGCCATCATCAATCCGACGGCCTTGCTCAGCGTCGAACGGGTCTCCAACGCCGTCTTCAACTGGTCGGATTCACGTTCCCGCGCGACGAGCGTCTGCTCACGCAGCCACGACAATTCGAGGTTCACGCGAACGCGGGCGACGAGTTCATCGGGGTGGAACGGTTTGGTGATGTAGTCGTCGGCGCCGGTGCGCAGACCGCCGATCGTGGCCTCCGCGCCGGCACGTGCCGTCAGGAGGATGACCGGCAGACGGGAGGTCGCCGGGTCGCGGCGGATCTCCTCGAGCAGCTCCACCCCGTCCCGCCCGGGGAGCATGATATCGCTCAGCACGAGATGCGGCGGTCGCGATCGGATTCGCTCGAGTGCGGTATCGCTGTCCTCCACCGCATCCACGTGCCAACTCTGGCGACGCAACAATTGCGTCAGATAGTCACGCATGTCCGCGTTGTCCTCGATCACGAGGATCCGCGGTAACGAATCCACATCCTCTCCCTGCGCGAATGATTCGTCCTCGTCGAGAGTGACCCTGTCCCACTGTTGCGCTTCGCCGACGTACATGGCGCCCAGATCCCCCGGAACGGTTCCGGCCGGAGACTCCGACGTCGGGTCGAGGACGCGGGGAACGGACACGGTGAAGGTGCTGCCGCGTCCGAGTTCACTGGACACGGTTACCTCTCCCCCGAGCGCGTGGACCCAGTCCGAGACGAGGGACAGACCCAGCCCGATCCCTTCCCGGCTGCGTCCGCCGGCGCTCTCGACGCGATGGAACCGTTCGAAGACGCGGGCGAGTTCCGACTCCGGAATGCCGAGACCCGTATCGGCGACCTTCAGGACCAGTCGATCGCCCTCGACGTCCAGATCCACCTCGACCGACCCCGAAGGGGTGTACTTGATCGCGTTCGAGAGCAGGTTCAGCACGATGTGGGCCCACGTCTGGGGATCGAGCCGGGTTTGCTCGGCCGCCGCGTCGGCGATCCGGCTGCGCAGGTCCAGGCCCGCGCGGTGCGCCACGTCGGCGAACAGGTCCACACATTCGGCTGTGAGCGCCGCCGGATCGGTCGGTTCCAGGGACTTCCTCGACGGGTCGGTCTCGGCACGCGTCGCTTCGAGCAGTGCGTCGACAAGTCGCCGCAATCGGATCGCGGCGCGCTGGGAGGCCTCCAGCGATTGCCGCTGCGCCTCCGTCAACGTCGTGGCGTCGTCGAGCACACTCTGCAACGGGCCGAGGAGCAGCGTGAGCGGCGTGCGGAACTCGTGGCTGATCGATTCGAAGAACCGCGTCTTGGCGGCGTCCAGCGCCGCGAACGCATCGGCCCGGCGACGCTCGGCATCCATCGCTGACGCATCGCGCAGCAGCCCCGAAATCTTCGTGACCACGAGGTCGACGAAGGTCGAGTACGCGGCGTCGAACACCCGGTACGGACTCAGTCCGACGGCGAGGACACCGAGCGGGAAGTCGTGTCCCGACGCCGTCAACGGCACGAGGAGGAGGGTGCCGATCGGATGGTCGCCGAGGGCCCGCTGCGGGTCGAGCAGATCCGGGGAACGCTCGGCGACGCCGGAGACGACGAAGGGTTCGGAGGCCCTGGCGGCCTTCGACAGCAGCTGGTCCTCATCCGGTCCGAGCAGGGCACCCGAGAAGCCGGGCTTCGTCCCCATTACGGCGAGCTGCTTCCAGTTCGGTTGCGGATCATCGGGATCCACCACCCGACTGTCGAGGAACAGCGCGGCCAGGGGAATGTCCTGATGGCTCGGAGCGAGCGCGTCCAGCGCGTTCCGGCACGTGTCGATCACCGACAGGCCCGAATCGGTGATCGCCACCGTACCCAGGCGGCTCAGAGCCTCCAGACGACGCTCACCGAGTACCCGTGAGGTGACGTCGGTGGTCGCGACGAAGACCCCCGCGACCTCGCCGGACTCGTCGCGGATCGGGCTGTAGGAGAAGGTCCAGTAGGTTTCTTCCTCGTAGCCGTGGCGCTGCATGAACAGCAGTTCTTCCTCGGCGAAGGTGGCGGTGCCCGCCATCGCCCGTTCGACGCGCGCGCCCACCTCGTCCCACACCTCGTGCCAGCATTCCGGCGCCGGCTGCGCGACCGCCGCGGGGTACTTGTCGCCGAGGACGGGGATGATCGCGTCGTTGAAGATCTGCACGAGCTGCGGCCCCCACCACAGGAGCATCGGCACCTCGGACGGCAATACCGTCCGCACTGCCATGCGCAGTTCCGCCGGCCAGGACTCCACCGGCCCCAGAGGGGTGGCCGACCAGTCGGTCTTCCGAAACCGTTCCAGGCATTCTCCCGGCCCCGCGAACAGGCGTTCCGCCGACCACGCCTCTCCCGACTCGGCTGTCGCCCTCATGCCCCGTCACTCCCATCTCCGGTACGTCCCGCCCGCCGTCATTCTCCGCCGATATCGCGCAGAACGACGCCACATGGAGGACATGCGTCCTCCTTTCCCCAGGTGGGCGGCATGGGTGGAAATGGTGGTACGTCGGCGGACGCTGGGAACAGTGAAGGCGGCGGCTTCGGCGGCGGGGCCCGACCCGCCGGCGCCTACGTCATCAGCGGTGGGAACGTGTCGGGCGACCCGCCGTGGACGTCAACCGTCTGGTGCGCTCGATCGCGGGGGGTGGTGATCACCTTCCTGATCACGCGCACTGTCGTCGACCGTCCGCCGAGTCGAACCGTTGGTGTAGTACAGGACCGACCGTTGCCCGTATTGCGCTTCCGGACGGTCCCGTAGAACTTCACCGATGGCGGCCTGCCTGCACTTCCTTCGACGCGCGCTCGGCCTCCACCACAACTGAGGGCGAACCCTCGGCGCGCTCGTCGCCGGTGCATGGCTCGGCGAGACGCAGCAGGTGTAGATACAACCGATGTCGGAACTGTACGAGTGGCTGGGCGACTCCGGCCATATGGACGACGGCGCCTGACGAGGAGCCGAGCGAGCCCGACGTTGTGTGCGAGGAAACGCCGAGAACTCGCCAACAACGTCGGACTCGATTGCACCCGATCGTGTTTCCCGCGTGACAGATGTGCATACTGTTGCGGGTCGTTCAGGGGGAACGACCGCGACGATCGGGGGGATCATGACCGACCTCAGCATGCCCGCAGCCGGCTCCGACCGGTTCGAGGGTCTGAGCGAGACGTGGCGGTTCCGCTTCGAATTCTTCGCCGCATACGGCGTCCCGGGATCGCTGAAGACGTCTCCCGAATACACCGCGGCCTTCCGCGCCCTGCCGCTGCGGCAGCGCATGAAGCTGAACATGAATCTGCTCGGGTTCCTGTTCGGCATCTTTTATCTGCTGTACCTGCGGTTGTGGAAGAAGGCGCTGGTGGTGTTCGGCGTCGGCCTCGTGCTGGGTCTCCTCGTCGTCGCGCTGGCGCTGCCCTCGACCGTCGACACCGCTCTCACACTCGGCCTGTGGCTCTACGCCGCGAGTCGCGTGAACGTCTACCACTACGAGAACCGGGTACTCGGCCGGCAGACGTGGGGCCTGTAGCCCCGGCTCCGGCGTGCACTTCTCGTCGTGAATACCGCGCAAGATCGACAGGACCTGCACACGCACGGCGGTCCCGTCGACCCCGCGCCCCGGCAGGTCACATTTACGCCGCGGGTAGGCTCGGGACCCGTGTCTGATGCCCTCACCGTCGACGACGAACCCATCGAGTCGTCCTCACGTTCGTTCCGGCGCGCGTTCCAGGATCTGCGCGAAGGCTTCAACCACCGCGAACTGTGGTTGCTGCTCGGCTGGCAGGACATCAAGCAGCGCTACCGCCGGTCGGTGCTCGGCCCGTTCTGGATCACGATCGCCACGGGTGTGTCGGCGATCGCGATGGGTGTGCTCTACGGCACGCTGTTCAACCTCGATGTCCCGGAGTTCCTGCCGTACGTCGCGCTCGGCTTCATCATCTGGAACCTGATCCAGGGGTCGATCCTCGAGGGCGCGGACGTGTTCATGTCCAACGAGGGCCTGATCAAACAGCTGCCGACGCCGCTCAGTGTGCACGTCTACCGGCTGGTGTGGCGGCAGATGATCCTGTTCGCGCACAACATCGTCATCTACATCGGCATCTTCATCTTCTTCCCACGTCAGCTGTACTGGACGGCCTTCCTCGCCATCCCGGCGCTGGCGTTGATCGCGATCAACGCGGTGTGGGTGTCGCTGGTGTTCGGCATCCTCGCCACGCGCTACCGCGACATCGCGCCGCTGCTCGGCAGCATCGTCCAGCTGCTGTTCTTCATGACACCGATCATCTGGACGGAGAAGACGCTCGAGGGCACCGGCAACGAGGGGCGGGCGCGGATCGCGGAGATCAACCCGCTCTACCACTTCCTCGACATCGTGCGGACCCCACTGCTCGGCGGCGACCAGCAGCTCTACCACTGGGTCATCGTCCTGATCATCACCGTCGTCGGCTGGGGTATCGCCCTGCTCGCGCTGCGCAACTACCGCTCGCGCGTCGCCTACTGGGTCTGAGCCGGTTCGAGCCGGACCAGCTGTGAACGGTGGATCGGCTCCCGGTCGGTGATCCGGAAACCGACGGCCTCGAGCTCCCGGTAGGTGTCGGTCTCGGTGAACCGGTGGGGTTCGAACCGCCACCACACGTTGTTCGGGTGCCACACCCGGAAGCCGGTCTCGCGCTCGCCGTCGGCGACCACCCACAGCACCTCGCATCGAGCCGCCGCGCGTCGGGCGAGTTCCGGCGGTGGAGCGTCGGTCGACCACAGGTTCACTCGGTCGACGGCGTCGTAGCCGAGCCCCACGTCGTCGAGTCCTTCCACCGCGTCGGGCCGGGCGTCAACGACCGCGCGCAGTGAGGTCGGTGCCCACGAGACGCGCGGTTCGAAAGCGACACAGTCGCCGGGTTCGGAGCGTTCGACCAGCCGGTCGGCGATCACGCTGTAGTCCATCCCGCCGGCCTTGCCGAACGGCTGTCGCTGCTGCACGTAGGCCGGCGCAACGCTGACGGCGACCGCAGTCAGCACCACCAGCATCGACCACCAGCGGGTTGCGATGCGGGCCGCCGCCCAGCCCACGAGCAGCACCATCGCGGGAACCGTGAACGACAGATAGCGCTCGAGGTACATGTTGTCCTCGAGCAGCGAGTAGCCGAGCAACAGCACCATGGGCACGGCGAAACCCGGCACAGCGAGCCACAGCAGGGTCCGCTCCCCAGGCTCCGCGCCACGACGGCACGCGGCGATCACCCCGGCGACGACGATCGCGGCGAACAAGGTGGCCGTCCACGGGGCCTGCGGGAACCACTGATCGAGAGCGATCGTGCGGACGATCGTCGAGTCGAGCGGAGGAATCCAGGCGACCTGCTTGGCCTGCGAATAGGCGAGCAGGACGAACGGCGTCGACAAGGCCGCGCCCACCCCTGCGGACAACAGGAACGCACCGCGCCCACGACCACGGACCAGCACGGTGAGGAGATGCGCGACAACGACCGTCGCGGAGTACACGAACATCACCGTCGCGACCGGCAGGACGACGGCGTACAGCGCCCACCACCGTCTACGGCCGGTCGCGCAGCCGAGCGCGACCAGCAGCGACAACACCGCGACCAGCGCCGCAGCGAAGGCATAGGACCGCGCTTCGGTGGCCGCCCAGGTCACCCGCGGCGACAGCGCGAACAGCACCCCGGCGGCGATCCCCACGCGACGACCCGCCAGCACCTGGCCGGTCGCCGTGACGGCTGCGGCACCCACCCCGAGCGCGAGCACACCGGGCAGGCGGGCGGTGAACTCGTCGACGCCCACGAGGGAGAACCAGTAGTGCAGCAGCAGATTGTGCAGGCCGTGGACGGCGTCGATCCGGGTGTGGACGCGGAGCATCCGCTCGACCGACCGGTCGGCACTCGAGATGGTGGCGGCCTCGTCCCACCACAGCGAGGGGACCCACGAGAACGCCCCTGCGACGAGCACGGTCGCAACCCCGATCAGCAGGGGAAACGACCATGCCCTCACGGTCTACCCGTCGATGCCGTACAGGCGCGCCCAGTTCTCGCGGCTCGTGAGCTTGGGGAGCGCTTCCTGCCAGACCGTCTTCATCCGGGGCGCTTCCTTGCGAAGCTGCCAGCACACCTTCGCGGCCTGCTTCGCGAGGTCGACGGCGGTGTCCTTGTCGCGGTGACGCACCCGCACGGCGTTCTGCGAGGCGTCGGTGACGACGGCCTTGTCGAACAACGACACGTGCCACCACGATGCGAAGTGAGCGGGAACGGTGACCGTCCGGCGGTCGACCTTGCCGGCGAACTGCTGCACGGCACGCTTGAGCAGCACCAGGCCCTCGCGCTTCTTGTCGGGCTCGAACTGCCAGACCGACATCTGCGTATGCGGATCGGATTCCTTGCCCACCTGCGCGGCCGGAAGCGGCTTCGTCTCGGGATAGCGGTCGCGCAGTTCGCGCAGTTCCTTCAGCACGGACTGGCCGCCGTCGTAGAGGAAGTCCGGTCCGGCGAGGAAGTCCTCCGCAGCCTTGATGAAGGTCGCGGCGAGACCGTACTGCATCGAGACGATGAGCTCACTGATCTTGCGGAACAGGTACTTCGACATGTCGTTACCGTCGAAGCGCCCGTAGATGGACGAGACGATCAGGCCGTTGCGGATGCTGAAATAGCGCGCCCAGTCGTCGTAGTCCTTGAGATAGAAGTCGGCATGCCACACACCCGCATTGGGCAGGGTGACCGTCGGATGCCCCGCGTACCGGGCACGGATGCCGTATTCGATGTCGTCCCACTGGAAGAACAGCGGGATGGGCAGACCGCAGTCGGCGATGATCTCGGCGGGCAGCAGGCAGGTCCACCAGCCGTTCCAGCCGGCGTCGAAACGCATGTCCTGCTTCTTCTTCACGAGGTCGATGCCCATGCGCGCACCCGGAGTCAGTGCGCCGGCGGTGATCTCGTCGAGCACCTCACGCTCGGCCGAGACGTGCAGGACCTGGGGATTGCTCAGCGACAGCATCTGGGCACCGACGATCGTCGGCTGCACCGTCATGTTCGCGAAAGCGTTGAGACGCAACACCGATTCGGGTTCGCACAGGATGTCGTCGTCCATGACGATGACGTTGGCGTGCTCGGCCTTGGCGGAACCGGTGATCTCGTACATTCCGCGCGAGAAGCCACCCGCACCACCGAGATTCGGCTGGGTCAGGTAGATGAGCTTGTCGCCGAGCTTGTCGGCGACCTCGGCGAACGCCGAGCGCGAGCGCACCTGGTCGGTGCCCTGGTCGACGATGCACACCGCTTCGATGTCGGCCATCGCCCCGTCGTCCGAGGCGAGAGTGCCGACGGTGACGGTGCAGTCGTCGGCGCGGTTGAACGTGCAGATGACCACAGCCGCGGGACGCAGGTGCTCGGGAGCGGCGACCGTCCAGCGCGCGTCGGAGACGAGCACCGATCCGTTGCCGGCATCGATGGAGAACCACATCGCACCGCCGTCGACGAACCGTTCGATCGGCAGCTCGAGGTCGAGCTCGCCCGAACCCGACACCGTCTCGACCGTCACGATCCGCTCGCGTCCGCGTGCATCGGACGCCCACACGGTGAACTCAGCCGTACCGGAGCAGCCGTAGGTGAGCTGCAGGTTCACGGTCTTCACGTCGGTCCAGCGCTGCCAGAACGTCGCGGGAAAGCGGCCGAAATAGGTGTTGGTGTGGGCGGTCGCGCCGTCGGCGAGCTGCAGCCCGTAGCGGTCGGACGCCGCGCCACCCTTCGTGTGGACGTACATCTTCTCCGGCACGCGCGGCGACAGAGATGCGAAGACACCGCGCTGGACGATCAGCCGGTCGCGACGCACCGGTTCGGTGAGAACCTCGTCCAGTGTGTCCGCCTCATGTCCGATCGTGCTTGTGTCGCCGGCAGCTGCCTGCTCCATCGGGCTACTCCCCGCTCGTGGTCGATCCGCTGTTTTCGATGCGACAGTAGCAGCGGAAACAGGAGCTCCACGGTTGTGTGCGTCGTGTACCGGTGTTTCGACCCATTCGCGAATTGTGCCGGGACCACCCCGAACGGCGCGGGTTATCCGCCCAGAACGCGCTCGACGCGCCTGTAGGCGGCCTCGGTGGCCCGTTTCTGTGGCGTCCACCACTGCTCGTGGGCGCGGTACCAGGCTATGGTCGCGGCCAGCCCCTCACGGAAGTCACGGTAGCGGGGCGCCCAGCCCAGTTCGGTGCGCAGTCGGGTCGCGTCGATGGCGTAACGCAGGTCGTGGCCGGGGCGGTCGGTGACGAAATCGAACTCTTCACGGCCCTTGCCGCACAGCTCGAGGACGGTTTCGACGACGGTACGGTTGTCGGTCTCCCCGTCCGCGCCGATCAGATAGGTCTCGCCGAGCCGGCCGTGTTCGATGATCGTCCACACGGCGCTGTTGTGGTCGTCGACGTGGATCCAATCCCGCACGTTGGTGCCGGTGCCGTAGAGCTTCGGGCGCACACCGGTGAGCACGTTGGTGATCTGGCGGGGGATGAACTTCTCCACGTGCTGATAGGGGCCGTAGTTGTTCGAGCAGTTGGAGATGGTCGCGCGGACGCCGAACGAACGCACCCAGGCGCGCACCAGCAGATCCGAGCCGGCCTTCGTCGACGAATAGGGGCTCGACGGATTGTAGGCGGTGGTCTCGGTGAACTTGATCGGATCGTTCAGCGGCAGGTCGCCATAGACCTCGTCGGTGGAGATGTGGTGATAACGCACGTCGTACTTGCGGACGGCCTCGAGCAGGGTGAAGGTGCCCACGAGATTGGTCTGCACGAACGGTGCGGGGTTCGCCAGGGAGTTGTCGTTGTGGGATTCGGCGGCGAAGTGCACCACCAGATCGGTGTCGGCGACGAGCCGGTCAACCAGCTCGGCGTCGGCGATGTCACCTTCGACGAAGGTGATCGTGTCGGCGACGGGGTCGAGGGAGGCGCGGTTGCCGGCGTAGGTGAGCTTGTCGAGCACGGTGACCTGCGTGTCGGGTCGTTCCGCGACGGTCTGATGGACGAAGTTCGCGCCGATGAAACCGGCACCACCGGTGACGAGCAGCCTCATTGGCGCAAGCCTACTCATGCGAGACTGTCCGACATGCGCGGAATCATCCTCGCGGGTGGGACGGGCTCGCGTCTGCATCCGATCACCCAGGGCGTGAGCAAGCAGCTCGTGCCCGTCTACGACAAGCCGATGATCTACTACCCGCTCTCGACGCTCATGCTCGCCGGGATCCGCGACATCCTCATGATCACCACCCCGCACGACGCCGGACAGTTCCGCTGGTTGCTCGGCGACGGTTCGCAGTTCGGCGTGAACATCACCTACGCGATCCAACCCTCACCCGACGGCCTGGCACAGGCCTTCGTGCTCGGCGCCGACCACATCGGAACCGAGCCGGTCGCATTGATCCTCGGCGACAACATCTTCTACGGCCCCGGCCTCGGCACCCAGCTCAAACGCTTCGCTCACATCGACGGTGGTGCGGTGTTCGCGTACCGGGTGTCCGATCCGTCGGCCTACGGGGTGATCGAGTTCGACTCCACCGGCCGCGCCCTGTCGCTCGAGGAGAAACCCGACGACCCGAAGTCGAACTTCGCGGTGCCGGGGCTGTACTTCTACGACAACGACGTCGTCGAGATCGCCCGGTCGCTGAAGCCGTCGGCGCGCGGCGAACTGGAGATCACCGACGTCAACCGCACCTATCTCGAAGCGGGGAAACTGCAGGTCGAGGTGTTGCCGCGCGGTACCGCCTGGCTCGACACCGGCACCTTCGACTCGCTGCTCGACGCGTCGAACTACGTGCGCACCATCGAACAACGTCAGGGATTGAAGATCGGTGCGCCCGAGGAGGTCGCGTGGCGTCTCGGGTTCATCGACGACGAGCAACTGCGCGCCGCGGCCGAGCCGCTGGTGAAGTCGGGCTACGGCAGCTACCTGCTGGATCTGCTCGAACGAGGAAAGGACCGCTAGGTTGCAGTACCGGGAACTGACGATCGCCGGGGCGTGGGAGGTCACGCCGAAACAGTTCGGCGACGACCGGGGCGTGTTCCTCGAATGGTTCAAGCAGGAGAGTTTCACCGACGCCGCCGGCCGTCCCCTGGAGTTGGCGCAGGCGAACTGCTCGGTCTCCGCCGCCGGGGTGCTGCGCGGCATCCACTACGCGGATGTGCCTCCCGGACAGGCGAAGTACGTCACGTGCGTGTCGGGGTCGGTGCTCGACGTCGTCGTCGACCTGAGGGTGGGGTCGCCGACCTTCGGGCAGTGGGATTCGGTGCTGCTCGACACGAAGGACCGGCGCGCGATCTTCCTGTCCGAGGGCCTCGGCCACGGTTTCCTTGCACTCGAGGACAACTCGACCGTCGTCTACCTGTGCTCGACGGGCTACGACCCCGACCGTGAGCACGAGGTGAACCCGTTCGATCCGGAGATCGGGATCGATTGGCCGACAACGGGACCTGACGGCAGGTCGCTGACCTACGAACTGTCGGCCAAGGATCGGGCGGCACCCACCCTCGCCGACGCCCGCGAAGCGGGTCGTCTCCCGAGCTTCTGACGATTTGTGTGGATTCGACCCCGGTTTCCGGGGCTGGATCCACACTAATCGATCGGTACGGAACCGGAACCGCGGTCACTGCGTCGAACCGGATATGAACCTGCGAAACGCGTACCGCATCATGGCCGCTCAGGACGGCGTCATCACCCGAGCACAAGCACTGGACTGCGGAATGAGCGCTTCCGCTGTCGACCGACGAGTCGAGAACGGCGACTGGTTCGCGCTCGCACGCGGCGTCTACCTGCGTGCCGACCGGGAACGCACGCCGGCTGTGGCGCTACGGTCAGCCGTCTACGCGGCAGGTCCGGAAGCGGCAGCCTGGGGACCGAGCGCGGCATGGTGGCACGGACTGCTCGACCGCGCTCCTTCTCTCCGCTACGTGACCGTGCCGCAGAAGCGCACCCTCGCCCGACGCCACGGGGTGCGGGTACGCCGACGCGACCTCCAGCGACGCGACGTCGTCGTAGTGCGCGGTCTACCGGTCACCGCGCTGCCACTCACAGTGCTCGAAGCCGCCGTCGAACTGCCGACGGGTTCGGTGCTCATGGACCGCGCGCTGCAGCGTCACACCTCGCTACCCGCACTCGAGCAGGCACATCGAAGGAATCTCGGACGTCACGGCGCACCCCGCGCCGCTCATCTGTTGTGCTCGGCTCGCGAAGGCGGCCACTCCCAGGCCGAACGCATCTTCCACCGACTACTCCGTGGTGCGGGGTTCACCGGGTGGCGAGCACACGCGATGAGCTGCGGCTTCGAGATCGACGTGGTGTTCGACGCCGAGCGGGTCGCGGTCGAGATCGACGGGTGGGCCTGGCACCGCGACGCCGAGCGACACCGCCGCGACGCCGAGAGGCAGAACGTCCTGATCAACGCCGGCTGGCACGTGCTGCGCTTCACCTGGCACGCGATCACCCAGGAACCCGACGAGGTGGTGCGGCAGATCCGTCAGGCCCTGAATCGGACTTCGGTGGGTTGAACCCCGCTGAGCGGGGTCGGATCCACCCGAATCAGCGGAGGCGGAAGATCACGACGCGCTGGACGACGAAGTTGATCACCGTCGCGACGCCTTGGGCGACGACGAAGGCGAAGGGCGTGACCCACCACTCGTCGCCGAGGGCTTCGTTGAGTACACGGTTGATGCCGACCTGTGCGGCGAACGTCACTGCGTAGAGGACCACCACGGCTGCGAAACGAACGCGGCTCGGCGGGGCCTTGAAGGTCCAGCGGCGGTTGACCAGGTAGGCGGTGGTGGTGCCGGCCACGAACGACAGGGCCTTCGCGACGTCGCGCGTGACGCCCAGGGCCATGAGCAGGACGTACAGGCCGTAGTCGACGATCGCCGAGAACCCACCGGTCAGGACGAACCGTGTGAGCTGCGTCTTCAGGTCCAGCGCTTCGTCGGCCGTCGAATCGGTCAACGGCAGTTCGGGAGCCAGTGGGGCGTGATGCTCCGGCAGCGGCTGCACATGGTCGTGGGATTCCGGCACGCAGACGAGGGTAACGCCCGTGAGGAACAGCATCTTGCCGGGTGACCAGGACACACGGGTAGCCTTTATCCCGATGTCCACGACAGCTACGGAGCAGGCGAGCGAGCCGCTCCCCACCCAGACCCGCACCCTGACCGGCTGGGGGCGCACTGCGCCGACCACCGCAGAGGTGCTGTCCACCCCCGACGTCGAAGTGATCGCCAAGGCGGTCGCGCGGGTCGCGGAAGACAACGAGTCGAAGCCGTCGCACCTGCGGCGCGGCGTGATCGCACGCGGGCTCGGACGCTCCTACGGCGACCCCGCGCAGAACGCGGGCGGGCTCGTCGTCGATATGACGGCGCTGAACAAGATCCACAGCATCGACCGTGACTCCCGCAAGGTCGTGGTGGACGGTGGTGTGAGCCTCGACCAGCTCATGCGCGCCGCGCTGCCGTTCGGTCTGTGGGTGCCCGTCCTGCCGGGCACGCGCCAGGTCACCATCGGTGGAGCGATCGGTGCCGACATCCACGGCAAGAACCACCACAGCGCGGGCAGCTTCGGCAACCACGTCAAGTCCATCGACCTGCTCACCGCCGACGGCCAGGTCCGCACGTGCACCCCCACCGGGCGCAACGCCAAGCTGTTCTGGGCGACCGTGGGCGGAATGGGTCTGACAGGCATCATCCTGCGCGCGACCATCGAGATGACCCCCACGGAGACGGCGTACTTCATCGCCGACAGCCGCCGCACCGAGTCGCTCGACGAGACGATCGCCCTGCACAGCGACGGTTCGGAAGCGAACTACGACTACTCCAGCGCATGGTTCGACGCCATCTCGCCGGAGCCGAAGCTCGGCCGCGCCGCAGTCTCCCGAGGCAACCTCGCGAAGCTCGACCAGCTGCCGAAGAAGCTGCAGAAGGACCCGCTCAAGTTCGACGCGCCGACCCTGCTGACCCTGCCCGACGTATTCCCGAACGGGCTGGCCAACAAGTTCAACTTCTCGGTGATCGGTGAGCTGTACTACCGGAAGACGAAGAACGCCGACAACCAGGTCCAGAATCTGACGGCGTTCTACCACCCCCTCGACCTGTTCGGGGAGTGGAACCGCGGCTACGGACCCAACGGCTTCCTGCAGTACCAGTTCGTGGTGCCGCCGGAAGCGGTCGAGGAGTTCAAGAAGATCATCCGCGACATCCAGGCGTCGGGACATCACTCGTTCCTCAACGTGTTCAAGCTGTTCGGTGAAGGGAACAAGGCTCCGCTCAGCTTCCCCATCCCCGGCTGGAACATCTGCGTCGACTTCCGGATCAAGCCGGGCCTGAACGAGTTCGTGCGCGAACTCGACAAGCGGGTCCTCGAGTTCGGTGGTCGCCTCTACACCGCGAAGGATTCGCGGACCGACGCGGAGACCTTCCACGCCATGTACCCGCGGATCGACGAGTGGCTGAAGGTGCGCCGCTCCGTCGACCCCACGAACGTCTTCGCCTCCGATATGTCCAGAAGGTTGGAACTCCACTGATGATCAACGCCGTCGGCAATCCCCAGACCCTGCTGCTGCTCGGTGGCACCTCCGAGATCGGCCTGGCCATCGTCGAGGAGTACCTCCGCAAGGCACCGGCCCGCGTGATCCTCGCGGCCCTGCCCGGCGACCCGCGTCGTGAGGACGCCGTCGCCCAGGCGAAGTCCGCGGGTGCGACGCAGGTCGACCTGATCGACTTCGACGCGCTCGACACGGCGAGCCACCCGGCCGTCATCGACCAGGCGTGGAAGGACGGCGACGTCGACATCGCGATCGTCGCCTTCGGTCTGGACGCCGACGCCGAGGAGCTGTGGCAGAACCAGAGCAAGGCCGTGCGGGTCGCGGAGGTCAACTACACGGCCGCCGTCTCCGTGGGTGTGCTGGTGGGCGAGAAGATGAAGGCGCAGGGCTTCGGGCGCATCATCGCGATGTCGTCGGTTGCCGGCGAGCGCGTCAAGCGCGCCAACTTCGTCTACGGTTCCACCAAGGCCGGCCTCGACGGCTTCTTCCTCGGACTCGGTGAGGCGCTGCGCCCGTTCGGGCCGCGCGTGACCGTCGTGCGCCCCGGCCAGGTGCGCACGCAGTTCAGCGCGCACGTCGACGAGGCCCCGCTCACCGTGAACAAGGAAGATGTCGCGAAGCTCGCTGTCGCGGCCTCCGATCGCGGCAAGGAGATCGTCTGGGCGCCGGGCACCTTCCGGTTCGTGATGATCGTGCTGCGTCACCTGCCGCGCGCGATCTTCCGCAAGCTGCCGATCTGACAGACGTGCACCCTCTGCCCCGCCGGACCCGTTTCGGCGGGGCAGTCGTCTTTTCGGGGTCTACCGGACGTAGCCGGTTCCGCTGTGGATCATCCCGGGCGGCCCGTAGCACCAGTGGTTGATCGACCCTTCGTTCACGAAGACACCGTTCACGATGCCGTCCTGCCCCGCCTCGTTCGTCGCGTAGCCGACACCCGGCGCCCCGACGACGATGCACTGGTAGGGATCGACGCCGTGGTGGTCGTACAACCGGCCGTCGATGGGACCGCCGGGCGCACCCGGTTCGATCACCGGATACGCCGAGGCCTGCGCCGCCCCGAAGACGAGGAGAGGTGCCGTCGCGAGCGTTGCAAGGGCCGCACGAACTGCTTTACCTGTCATGATCTGAGCCTTCCGTTCGGATTCCCCGGGCGGTACCGACAGCCCGGTTTCCCGACGCAACTTCCAGGATGAACGTCCCGACCGGTGGACGGCGGCGTTTTTGCGGCGCGGATCGGGCCACCACTCGTCTCGCGGACGCATCTCTATGCTCGTGGGGTGCTCGCCGACACTCCTGTAGCAGTCGCCCCGTTACGCCGTGCCGTCTCGACGCTCGTGCAGTTCGTCTGCGCAGCGCTCGTCGCAGCACTCGTCGCCGCGGTGGGGCTGTTCGCTTTCGACCGTGTGCAGTGGCCGGCGTTCAATTCGTCGAACGTGACGCAGGCCGTCACCACCGTGATGCAGTTCGCGGCACTCGCCGTGCTCGGCCTGTCGATCTATCTGTTGCGTCGCCGCAGATGGGTGACGGGGGCGCGGGTGCTGTCGTGGGCGGCGCTGTCCGGCCTGGTCACCGCGACCCTCGGGATGCCGCTCGCCGCGACCCGCCTCTACCTGCACGGCATCTCCGTCGACCAGGAGTTCCGCACCCAGTTCCTCACGCGACTGACGGACAGCGCGGCGTTGCGCGACATGAACTACGCCGACCTGCCGTCGTTCTATCCGGCCGGGTGGTTCTGGATCGGTGGCCGTGTCGCGAATCTGCTGAATATGGACGGCTGGGAAGCGTTCAAGCCGTATGCGATCGGCTCGCTGGCGGTCGCGGCGGTCGTCGCGCTGGTGCTGTGGTCCGAACTGGTCCGCTCCGATCTGGCGGTGCTCGCCGCCACCGCGACGACGCTGGTCGTGCTGGCCTACGGTTCGCCGGAACCCTACGGAGCGGTGATCGCCGTGCTGGTCGCGCCGGCGTTGGTGCTGGCCTGGGGTGGTTTCCTACCCGCTACACGCGGTGGCCGGGGACGACAGGGTTGGGGTGCCGTCGTGGGGACGGGCCTGTTCCTCGGTCTCGCCGCGACCTTCTACACCCTCTATCTCGGTATCGCGGCGTTCGCGGTGACGGTGATGGCCGTCGTCGCGGCGTACCTCGCGCGTCGCGCCACCGGGTCGTGGCGGGCGGTCCTTCCGGTGCTCGTCCGTCTCGTGGTGATGGCGTCGATCGCGGTGCTCGTCGCGTTGATCGTGTGGGCGCCGTTCGTGTTCGACGTGCTGGGCGGTAATCCCCCGTCCGAGTCCGGGACCGCGACCCACTATCTCCCCGATGCCGGTGCGCGACTGCCGTTGCCGATGTTCCACATGTCCCTGATCGGACTGTTGTCGTTGCTGGGCACCGTGTGGCTCGTGGGCCGGGCGTCGTCGTCGCATCGGGCGCAGGCGCTCGGGCTCGGGGTGATCGCGGTCTACCTGTGGTACCTCGCCTCGATGGCGTTGACCGCCGTGGGCAACACCCTGCTCGCGTTCCGTCTCGAGGTCATCCTGCTCGTACTGCTCGCTGCGGCAGGCGCATTCGCCTTCGTCGACTTCTCGCGTTGGATCAGCCTGGCGACCAGCGAGAATCCGCGCGTGCGCAGGGTTCTCGTGGCGGTGGGTGCTCTCGGTGCGCTGGCGTTCACCCAGAACATCCCCCAGGTGCTCGGGAGCGAGATCACCGTCGCCTACACCGACACCGACGGGGCCGGTGAACGCGCCGACCAGCGACCCGCCGGAGCCGCGTCCTACTACGCCGAGGTGGACGACGTCCTGCTGTCCCAGCTGGGCGCCGAGCGTGACGACCACGTGGTCCTCACGGCCGACACGTCCTTCCTCGCCTACTACCCGTACTTCGGTTTCCAAGCCCTGACCTCGCACTACGCCAACCCGCTGGCGGAGTTCTCCGCGCGGGCCGCAGCGATCGAGGAGTGGTCGGAACTCTCCTCCCCCGGCGAACTGCTCGCCGCCTGGGAGGAGTTGCCGTGGAGAGCCCCCGACGCCGTCGTCTTCCGGCAGGGCGCCGAGGGCTACACGCTGCGTCTGGCCGAGGACGTCTACCCGAACGATCCCAATGTGCGGCGGTACACGGTGACCTTCCCCAAGGAACTGTTCGACGATCCCCGATTCACCTTGACCGAGGTGGGGCCGTTCGTCGTCGTCACCGCGACGGACGAACCGGCATGATGCGACGAACCCCGATGTCGCGCAACCACAATCCACCCCAGACCAGAATTCCGGTGTAGATCGGGAAGAGAGTCGTACTGACGATGGGCTGTTCGGTGAGCAGATTCGTCGCGACAGCACCGCCGAGATAGCCGGTGAGGAGTACGGCGCCGAGGATTGCGGTAGGCGGCAGGACGTAGGCGATCAGGCAGACGAGTAGGACGACGCCGAACACCCGGTTGAGGCTCGGGTCGAACCCGAGATCGGCCATCGCTTCCTGCACCTGCGAAACGTTGGCGATGTGGATGATCGAGTCCCACAGCAGGAACAGGACGACGAGACCGCTGACGATCAGGCCTGCGATGCGGGCGGCGCGTGAGGGTGCCGCGGCGATGTCGTCGCGGGTGCCGGTGGTGGATGCGGTGAAGGTGTTCATGACGGCCTCCTGGTAGGTGGGCAGCGGTGCTGTCGCAGATACCGACCGGGCAGGAGCCGGAATCTCATCGCCGCTGCGGTAAGGTCGCGGCGAGTCGTACGGGGGGTACGACGGAATCGGGGGATTCGATGAGCGACGTTCTGTATGTGCCGATCCGACGCCGCGACAGTTCCGGGCACGTTCGGCTCGAGATGCGCACACTGCCCGACGGCCGGCTGGCGTTGCCCGCCTACACCTCACCGAAGGAACTGGTCCGCTGCTGTGGACCGCAGCAGCCGTGGATGGGCGTCGACAGCACAGGGCTGCAGGAGATCCACCGGACCACCGGGTACGACGTGGTCCTGCTCGACGGTCGACAACCACCGCCACCCCGGTCGGGGACGACGACCGTCCGTTCGAGGCCCCACTCGGCAGGAGAGCGACCCGGTGAGCATCGACATCGGCGACCTCGACACGGTCGCGAAGCACCTGGCGACCGGAGCGATGGGCATCGACGAACTCGGATCCGATCCAGCACCGATACCCGACGCGGGTGCCGCCACAGCACTGCTCGTCGACGCTCTCGGGTCGATTGCTTCCGCGCTGGACGCGGCGGTCCGGTCGCTGGCCGATGCAGCAGACGCCGCCCAGGACAGTCTGCGCGCCTACCAGGACGCCGAGTCGCACACTGCTCAGGAGATGGCGAAGGCCGGTGAGGGATGAGCCTCGACACCCGAGTCTTCGGCGACCCCACCTCTTGCTACGCATGCGCGGATTCGCTCACTGCCCTCGCCACGGGTGTGAACGACCGACTGAAGGCGGCACGCGACGGACGCACCGAGTCCGAGTACGAATTCAGAAGCCCTGCGGGAGATGCGTTCCGCACGACGCTCGACCGCATCATCACGGGGACGACCGAGGCCGCAGACCAGATCGACGTGATCGCCGCTGCCCTGCGCGCATTCGCCGACGGACTCGTCACCGTCCGGTCACGCATGTCGCAGGCCGAGGCGACAGCGGCGGAAGCCGGTATTCCCGTGGAGTTCGGCGTCGGGATCGGTGAGCCACTCAACGTCGATCCGAACTCGTACGACATTGCACCCCAGGTACTTCGGGCGAAACAGATCGCAGCCTACGAGGCGGCTGCGGGGTTCGTTACGGAAGGTCGCGCGGCCGAAACTGCAGCGCACAGCGCGCTCGCGGAAGCCTTGCGCGGGCCGACGACGATTCTGAAGGACGCAGAAGCCCAGTGGGGATGGCTCTTGGCCCATTCCGTGGGCGGATACATAGCGACGACAGTCTCCGAGCTGTCGAAATGGGGCAACGAAGCCGCTACGCGAGGTGCGACGCTCGCCCGGCTGCGTGAGCTTGCTGCCGAAGCGGCGCGGCTGGGTGATCCGTACCCGGAAGCGACGGCGGCCAGGGCTGTTCGAGCTTTCCAAGGTGGCGCGGACGATACAGCGCGGTTTGCTGCGGAGAACTCTCGACTGCTTGCTGGGCTCGGTGACAACAAATTCATCGAATCCTTCGGTCGCACCGCCGGCGACTATTTACCGAAAGGTTCGGCATTGGCACAGTTCGGCTCGAAGGTGCCCGTCGTGGGAGGCGTTCTCACCGGACTTCAGACTGCCTACGATGTAGCGAATGCCGAAACCACCGGGGACGCAGTCGAAGCAGTCGCAAAAGACGTCGGCGGTTTCGTTGCAGGAACCGTGGCTACCGAGCTGATCCTCGCGAGTGCAGCAGGAGGTCCCGTGACATTGCTCGCCGTCGGCGCGGGGGTCGGTGTCGCATTCGGTGTGGGCGAAGTGATCGAACACTGGGACGATATCTCCGGCGCTGCCGGTTCCGCGGCGCGCTGGGTGGGAAATCTTTTCTGAGGACATAAATGAATACAACCGACCTGCCCGCGATTCCCGATCCGAACACCGGAGAGCCGCGACCACCCCGTGCGCCACGCATCTACCAGAGAATCGAGCACACGCCGACCGACAGATCCCCACGGAAGCCTCCGGAAGCGCCGGAACATCTCGGACCCGTTCTCGAATGGCTCCAGCCCACCGCCCGTGACCAGTACACGAGCGCGCTCTTCATCGTGGGCATCTCGGTCGCGTACCTCACCCTCGTCGACGGAGGCCTTCGCTGGACCCACATGTGGGTCATGTGGGTCATCATAGCTGTGGGTGCGTGGGTGATGTTCGGCGCCACCAGGAACCATTGGACCGCAGTCGGATCCACCTGGGTACAGTGGCGCGACGATTGGGTTGACACCTATCACCTCACCTGCATCCGATTTTCAGCCGACGGGACGAACCGCGTTCTCCGGCTGAAAGACGCCCACGGCAACGAGATCCATTCGTTCAAGATCAGTGAGATCCAACGCAACCCTGATCTGTGGGACCTCGTCTACAACGGCATCCTCCACTCCGTCGCATCCGGCAACTGCGACATCGACGCCAAGACCCGCCACATCCTGAAGATCCCCTACGAACTCGGGCCGCGCCCAACCAGAAGCGAACGCATCAGAGGACGACGCCGCAGATGGTGAACCCCATCGATCTACCACCGATGCCGGATTCGATCACAGGCGAACCCCGCCCACCCCGGGCGCCCCGCATCTACCACGGCACGGAATACACACCAGTCAAGCGCTCCCCACGAAAGCCGCCCGAGGCACCGGATCATCTCCGCCGCACGCTCGAATGGCTCCAGCCCACCGTCCGCGACAAGTACACTAGTGCCCTTTCCATGGTCTTGCTCTTGGTCGTGTATCTCACCGTCCTCAACGGAGATTTCCGCTGGGTCCACTGGTGGATCATGTGGGTCATCATGACGGTAGGCGCCTGGATGATGTTTCGCGCTACCGCGAACCATTGGACCGCAGCCGGTGCCAGTTGGGTGCAATGGCGCAGCAGCTGGGTCGACACCTACCACCTCACCCGCATCCGCTTTTCCGCAGACGGCTACAGCCGTGTGCTCCGGTTGAAAGATGCCCACGGCAACGAAATCCACTCTTTCAAGATCAGCGAGATCCAGCGCAACCCCGACCTGTGGGACCTCGTCTACAACGGCATCCTCCACTCCGTCGCGTCGGGCAACTGCGACATCGACGCCAAAACCCGCCACATCCTGAAGATCCCCTACGAACTCGGGCCACGCCCCACCCGTAGCGAACGCATCAGAGGACGACGCCGCAGATGGTGAACCCCATCGATCTACCACCGATGCCGGATTCGATCACAGGCGAACCCCGCCTACCCCGGGCGCCCCGCATCTACCACGGCACGGAATACACACCGCTCGACCGCAACCCACGGAACCCACCAGATGCACCGGAGCATCTCGGTCCCACTCTCGAATGGTTCCAACCTCACGTCCGCGAAAAATACATCAGCGCATTTACCCTGATGACCATTACGGTCGCGTTCTTCACAATCTCCAACGGGGATCTTCGCTGGATTCACTGGTGGGGTGCGTGGCTCGTCATCACTGCGGGTGGCTGGCTGATGTTTCGCGGGATCAGGAACTATTGGACGGCAGCAGGATCCACATGGGTGCAATGTCGCGACAGCTGGGTCGACACCTACCACCTCACCCGTATACGTTTCTCCGCCGACGGAACGAACCGCGTCCTCCGGTTCAAAGACGCTCACGGCAACGAGATCCACTCGTTCAAGATCAGCGATATTCAAGGAAACCCTGACCTGTGGGACCTCGTCTACAACGGCATCCTCCACTCCGTCGCGTCGGGCAACTGCGACATCGACGCCAAAACCCGCCACATCCTGAAGATCCCCTACGAACTCGGGCCGCGCCCCTCCCGAAGCGAGCGCACCAGAGGGCGACGCCGCAGATGATGAGCCCGCCGTACCTACGGCAGTCGTGAGGCCAGCAACTCGGCCAGGTGCATGCCGCGCCGCGTCGTGAGGTCGCCGAGCTGGGTACGGCACGAGTACCCGTCGGCGAGGATCACCGCGTCGTCGGATGCCGCCTCGACCGCCGGCAGCAGTTGGGTTCGCGCGACCGCCACCGACACGTCGTAGTGCCCGCGTTCGACTCCGAAATTCCCGGCCAGACCGCAGCAGCCGGCGAGGCGCTGCACGTCGGCACCCGCGCGTCGCAACAGTGCGGCGTCGGCGCCCCATCCCATGACGGCGTGGTGGTGGCAGTGGGGTTGTGCGACGATCCGTGTGCCGTCCAGCGACGGTGGTTCCCAGTCGGCGAGGAGTTCGGCGAGGGTCGTGGTGCTGTCGGCCACGAGACGCGCGGGTGCGGACCCGAGCAGTTCGACTGCGTCGGAACGCAGGACGGCGGTACACGACGGTTCGAGACCGACGATCGGCATGCCGCTGCGGAAGAGTTCGGCGACGGTGCGGCCCAGGATCTTCCGGGCCTGGTCGAGCTGGCCGGTGGTGATCCACGTCAGGCCGCAGCAGCGGGGTTCGTCGGTGAGGTGCACGCTGTGTCCGGCGGCTTCGAGCACGCGCACGGCGGCAACCCCGATCTCCGGGGTGAAGTACTCGGTGAAAGTATCGACGAACAGCAGCACCGGATCGCCCGTGCGGGATCGTCGCGAGAGGGTGTCGGCGAACCACTTCCGGAAGGTGCGGGGCGCGAACCTCGGTACACGGCGGCGGCGGTCGAGACCGGCGACGGTCAACCCGAGCGGGGCGACCCCCGGAGCGCGGACAAGGGCGTTGACGGCGCGTGGCGCACGGGAGGCGATCGCCGCCCACTGCGGCAGCCTGCCGAGACCGTAGTGACTGGCGGGCCGTCGCCGTCCCCGGTAGGTCTGGTGCAGCACTTCGGATTTGAGGGTTGCCATGTCGACCCCGGTCGGGCAGTCGGACAGGCATCCCTTGCACGACAAGCACAGATCGAGCGCCTCGTGCACCTCCGGCGACTGCCACGACTCGTCGACGAGGTGCCCGTTGAGCATCTCCTGCAGCGCCCGTGCTCGTCCGCGCGTGGAGTCCTTTTCCTCGCGGGTCGCGAGGAAGGACGGGCACATCACCCCGCCGGTGCCGGTATTGTCGGCGCGGCACTTGCCGATCCCGGTACACCGGTGCACTGCCTGCGTGAAGTCGCCGCCGTCCTCGAGATAGCGGAAGGCCAGGCCCTCCCGGATCTTCCCGGCCGCCGGGACGCGCAGGTCGGCGTCGACGGGCCGCGGGTCGACGAGCACGCCGGGGTTGAGGACGTTCTCCGGATCGAAGACCGACTTCACAGCCCCGAACAGTGCGAGCGCGTCGGGTGAGTACATCACGGGCAGCAGTTCGCTCCGGGCACGCCCGTCGCCGTGCTCCCCCGACATCGACCCGCCGTATTCGGCGACGAGTTCAGCTGCCTCGAAAAGGAATTCGCGGAACAGACCCGGAACCTCGAGGGGGATGTCGAGGCGGATGTGGATGCAGCCGTCGGCGAAGTGCCCGTAGGGATAGCCGGTGACGTCGTATCCGGCAAGCAGTTCCTCGAAGTCGCGGAGATAGTCGCCGACGCGGTGGGCAGGGACGGCGGCGTCCTCCCATCCCGCGTGCGCGGGCAGTCCCTTCGGACTTCTCGCCGACAGGCCGGCTCCCTCCTCCCGGATACGCCACAGCGCAGCGGCACGCGCCTGGTCCTCGACGTGCAGGACGTCGGTCGCGGCGGCGGCCTGCGCGAGTGCCTTCGCCCGGCCGCGCACCTCGTCGGCGTCGTCACCGGCCAGTTCGACGAACAGCCAGGCCGCACCCGACGGCAGGGGCGGTACCGCCTGCGGTCCGCGCCGGTGCCGGACGATGTCGACGATCCGCGAGTCGAGCCCTTCGCACGCCGTGGGCCGGAAACCCAGTAGTCCGTGCGCGGCGTTGCCGGCGGCGACGATGTCTGGATAGCCGAGCACGACCATCGTGCGGACGGCAGGGTCGGCGACCAGCTGCACCGTCGCCTCGGTCGTGATCCCGAGTGTGCCCTCGCTACCGACGAACAGCTTCCGGACGTCGAAACCGTTCTCCGGCAACAGATGCTCGAGTGCATAACCCGACACCTGCCGGCCGAAGCGACCGAATTCGGTGCGGATGGTCGCGAGGTCGCGGGCGACGATCTCCCGCAACGGTTCCAGCACCGGATCCTCGCCGGGCAGCGTCAGCGGGTGCCCGGTGCCGGTGAGCACTTCGAGCGCGACGACGTTGTCGGACGTGCGGCCGTAGCCGAGCGCCCGCGCCCCGCACGCGTTGTTACCGATCATCCCGCCGATCGTGCACCGGTTGTGGGTGGACGGATCGGGGCCGAAGCGCAGACCGTGCGGTGCCGCGGCGCGCTGCAGTTCGGCCTGCACGACACCCGGTTGCACCCGCGCGGTCCGGGTCTCTGGGTCGACGGAGAGCACCCGGTTCAGGTGACGCGAGAAGTCGATGACCACGCCAGGCCCGACAGCGTTGCCCGCGAGCGAGGTGCCGGTGCCGCGGGAGGTGAGGGGGACACCTTCCCGGCGGCACACGTCGAGGGTCGTGGCGACGTCGTCGATCGATCGGGCGCGCACCACGGCCTGTGGCGGGACGCGATAGAGAGAAGCGTCGGACGAGTACAGCGCGCGCGTGGTCGAGTCGTCGCAGACCTCCCCGATGCCCGCCGCGCGCAGAGCGCGCCCGATCGGGGTGGAGGTCCTCATAGACAGCGATGCTAGTGGCGGGAGGCATCGCTCCGGACGTGGTCGGACAGAACCGCGGAGTACCCGCGAGTGGTGCGAGCGGAGCGGCACGCGCCGGCCCCGTGACGGGACTCGCCTAGCATCGACGCTTGTGCCAGCCGATACCGCTTCGCCCGGGAAAACCGATTCGTCCGACCCGACATCGCGCGTCCGCACAGCTCGGATCGTCGCGATCGTGTCGGGACTGCTCGGGTTCGTGCTGGCTCTGACCCTTCCGTTCCTGCCGGTCCGGCAGGAAACCGGCGAACTGCAATGGCCGCAGAACGGCAGCATCGACAGTGTCGAGGCGCCGCTCGTCACCTACGCCCCGCTCACGCTGCGGGCCAGCGTGCCGTGCGCGGCAGCAGCGCAGCTCGGTTCCGACGGCGGCACCCTCGTCTCGACCATCCCGTCCGGCTCCCCCGACGCCACGGCGGAGGGCCTGGTGATCCGCGCGATACCCGGTGAGGACGGCGCTCCCGGCACCGTCGAGGCCGTCCTGCGCAACTGGGTGCTCGTCTCGGCGCCGCTCGACGAGCCGTGTACGGCCGTGACGGTCGCATCGAACTCCGAACGCACCGCCGCCGAGATCGTGGGCGCCGACCCGCCGGTGGCGATCGAGCTCGAGGGCGACGAGCGGCCGCAGATGGTCGGTGTCTTCAGCGACCTCGGCGGCCCGGCCGGCGCCTTCGAACCCGACGGTGACGACTCCACCGAGCGGTTGTCGGTGCGCGCCGAGCTCGACTCGCGGTTCACCTCGACCCCCACGGTGCTCAAGCTCCTCGCGATGATCGTGTGCGCGCTCGCGACGCTGGTCTCCCTCGTCGCTCTGCATCGACTCGACGGGATCGACGGGCGCCGCGCGCGCCGGTTCCTGCCGGCCCGCTGGTGGCGGTTCACCCTCGTGGACGCGGTGGTCGTGAGCACTCTGCTGCTCTGGCACATCATCGGCGCGAACACCTCGGACGACGGCTACATCCTCAACATGGCGCGGGTGTCCGGCGACGCCGGATACATGGCCAACTACTTCCGCTGGTTCGGTGTGCCCGAGGCGCCGTTCGGCTGGTTCTACGACGTGCTCGTCGTGTTCGCACAGGTCTCGACGTCGAGCGTGTGGATGCGCCTGCCCACGCTCATCGCGGCGATCCTGTGCTGGATGGTCATCAGCCGCGAGGTCATCCCCCGGCTCGGCGTCGCTGTCCGGCACAGCCGGGTGTCGCTGTGGACGGCCGGGCTGGTCTTCCTCGCCTTCTGGCTCCCCTACAACAACGGTCTGCGCCCGGAGCCGATCATCGCGGTCGGTGCGCTGCTGACCTGGTGTTCGATCGAACGCGCCATCGCGACCGGGCGCATGCTGCCCGCCGCGATCGCGGTCCTCATCGCGGCCTTCTCGCTCGCCGCCGGCCCGACCGGCCTGATCGCGGTGGCCGCGCTCGTCGCCGGGATGCGCCCGCTGGTGAAGGTTCTTATCGCGCGCCGACATCTCGTCGGTGTCGTCGCGCCCCTCGCGCCGATCCTGGCGTCGGGCACCGTCGTGCTCATCGCCGTCTTCGCCGACCAGACGCTCGCGTCGGTCCTCGAAGCGACCCGCGTGCGTTCGGCCGTGGGACCGAACGTGCCGTGGTTCGACGAGCGACTGCGGTGGGACGCACTGCTCACCGTCTCCCCCGACGGTTCGCTGGCCCGCCGGTTCGGCGTGTTCGTGATGCTGTTGTGCCTGGTCGTGTGCGTCATGCTGATCCTGCGCAAGGGCCGCATCCCGGGCACCGCTATCGGACCCTCGCGCCGCATCCTCGGCATCGTCTTCGCGTCGTTGCTGCTCATGATGCTCACGCCGACGAAGTGGACACACCACTTCGGTGTGTACGCGGGCCTGGCCGCGTCGGTGGCTGCGCTCGCCGCGATCGGAGTGGGCTCGGTCGGCATCCGATCGGCCCGCAACCGGGCGCTGTTCACCGCCGGGGTGCTGTTCGTCCTGGCGATGGCCTTCACCGGTTCGAACGGCTGGTGGTACGTCTCGAGCTACGGCATCCCGTGGTGGGACAAGCCGCCGTCGATCTCCGGTTACGCCTTCTCCACGGCACTGCTCGGCCTCACGGTGCTCGCCCTGCTCCTCGCCGCGTGGTTCCACCTGCGCGAGCCGTTCACCACGCCACGACCCGACCGCAACGGCAGGGTGCGGGCCCTGGCGTCGGCCCCGCTCACGCTGGTCGCGGCGGCGGTGGTGCTGTTCGAGGTGCTGTCGCTGCTCAAGGGCGCGGTCTCGCAGTACCCGGCCTATTCGATCGCCAAGTCGAACGCGGCGGCCCTCACAGGCAACTCCTGCGGACTCGCCGACGAGGTGCTCGTCGAGTCCGAACCGAACGCGACCATGCTTCAGCCCCTCGACGGTGATGCGGGCGAGGCCCTGGGTGCGGGCACGGCCGTCGGTTTCACCCCGAACGGCGTGGCCCTCGACCTCACCGCCGACGCGGAGACCACCACGACCGGTGGCGCCAACACCGTCGACAGCGAGGAGGGCGGCACCACCACATCCACCAGCGCCGGCACCGAGGGCGGTCGCACCAGCGACGAGGGCATCAACGGCAGCACCGTGAAGCTGCCCTTCGGCCTCGACCCGCAGACCACGCCCGTCCTCGGCAGCTACCGCTCCGGCGTGCAGCAGTCCGCCGAACTCGAATCCGGCTGGTACGCGCTGCCGGAGCGCACCGACGAGACACCGCTGCTGGTCGTAACCGCGGCGGGACGCATCCGCTACGTCGACCCCGACGGTGTCATCACCCCCGGTCAGGACGTGCTGCTGGAGTTCGGTTCGTCATCCGGGGACGACGTGACGCCGCTGGCCACGCTCGCCCCGATCGACATCGGCCCGTCGCCGTCCTGGCGCAACCTGCGCGTGCCGAGCGACGCGATCCCGGCCGACGCCGACGCCGTGCGGATCGTCGTCGACGACGGTGACCTCTCCCCCGACCAGTGGGTCGCGGTCACGCCGCCGCGGATGCCGCGCATGCAGACCCTGCAGGAGGTCGTCGGATCCGACGCCCCGGTCCTCATCGACTGGTCGGTGGGTCTCGCCTTCCCGTGCCAGCGACCCTTCGGGCACCGCAACGGTGTCGCCGAGGTCCCCGAGTACCGCATCCTCCCGGACCGGGTCGGGGCCGACGCGACGAACGGCTGGCAGGACGACATCGGCGGCGGACCGCTCGGCTGGATCCCGCTTCTGCTGAACGCCGAGGCCGTCCCCACCTATCTGAACCACGACTGGGATCGCGACTGGGGATCGCTCGAGCAGTACCGTCCGATCGACCCGGATGCCTCCCCCGCGGAGGTCACCACCGACGTGACGACCCGCTCCGGCCTGTGGTCGCCGGGCCGCATCCGTGACGGGGTCCCCGTCCTGCTGGAGTAAGGGCGAGTGCCGTCACACCACGTCGCCGGATACCATCGACTCCCGTGCCCGACGACGTGACGACCTCACCCGCGCCCGCTCCGACCGCCCCCCGGTCGATGGGCGAGGACCTTCGCACTCGGTACCGGACTGCGCGACTCGTCGCCGTCGTCGCCGGGTTGCTCGGCATGATCTTGGCGCTGGCCACACCGTTTCTCCCGGTCCGCGTGACCGAGGCGACGATGTCGTGGCCGCAGGACGCGGCGGCGACCGACGTCGAACTGCCGCTGATGTCGCAGGTCCCCCTCCAGCTCCGCGCCACCGTGCCGTGCAGCGCCGTCGCGGAGATGCCCGGCGACGGCGGGATGCTGCTCGCGACCGCCCCCACCAACGGGCAGGACGCCGCCCTCAACGCGATGTTCGTGCGGGTCGGCGCCGAGAACGTCGACGTGCTCGACCGCAACGTGGTGGTCGCGACCGCGCCGCGCGCCGACGTCGAGTCGGGTGCGTGCAGCGAACTGCAGATCTTCTCCGACTCCGAACGCACCACCGCCGAGTTCGTCGGCCTCTCGGACGAGAACGGCAACCCGCGGTCGGGTGAGCTCACCGGCGACCTGCGGCCGCTCGTCGTGGGCGTGTTCAGCGACCTGCCGACCGCGGTTCCCGGCCTCGACGTCACCGTCGATGTCGATTCCCGGTTCACGTCGTCGCCGACGCTGGTCAAGTCCCTCGCGATGGTCCTCGCGGTGCTGTCGACGGCACTCGCGCTCGGCGCGCTGGCCAAGCTCGACGGCACGGACGGTCGCGGTCACCGCCGCTTCCTGCCGTCCCGCTGGTGGAAGTTCACCGGCGTCGACGTCGTCGTGGTCCTCACGCTCGTCGGCTGGCACTTCTTCGGCGCGAACACCTCGGACGACGGCTACCTGCTGACCATGGCCCGGGCGGCGGAGAACTCCGGCTACATGGCCAACTACTTCCGCTGGTTCGGTGTCCCCGAAGCTCCCTTCGGCTGGTACTACGACGTGCTGGCGGCGTTCGCGAAGATCTCCACGGCCAGCCCATGGATGCGCATCCCGGCACTGATCGCCGGAATCCTGTGCTGGATGGTCATCAGCCGTGAGGTGGTGCCGCGTCTCGGCCGGGCCGTGCGGCACAACCGCATCGCACTGTGGACCGGTGGACTGGTCTTCCTCGCCTTCTGGCTGCCCTACAACAACGGTCTGCGGCCCGAGCCGATCGTCGCGCTCGGTGCGCTGCTGACCTGGTGCTCGATCGAACGCGCCATCGCGACCGGTCGTCTGCTGCCCGCCGCGACGGCGGTGTTCATCGGCGCCTTCACCCTCGCCGCTGCACCGACCGGCCTGATGTGTATCGCCGCGCTCATCGCCGGCATCCGGCCGATGACGCGGATCATCGTGCGCCGCCACCGCGAGGTCGGCACCCTGCCACTGCTCGCCCCGATCGGCGCCGCCGGGATGCTCGTGCTCGTCGTGGTGTTCTCCGACCAGACCCTCGCCGCGGTCCTCGAGGCGACCCGCGTGCGCACCATCATCGGCCCCAACGAGGAGTGGTGGAACGACTTCCTCCGCTACTACTACCTGATGGTGCAGACCGTCGACGGTTCACTGCCGCGCCGCTTCGCGTTCCTCACGATGCTGCTGTGCCTGTTCACGACGCTGTTCGTGCTGCTGCGCCGCCGCCGGATCCCCGGCGTCGCCGTGAGCCCGACCTGGCGTCTGCTCGGCATCGTCTTCGGCACGATCTTCTTCATGATGTTCAACCCCACGAAGTGGACCCACCACTTCGGGGCGTACGCAGGCATTGCCGGATCGCTCGCGACGGTCACGGCCGTCGTGGTCTCCGCGAGCGCATTGCGGTCGCGGCGCAACCGCACGATTTTCCTCGCCGGAGTGCTGTTCGTCCTGGCGGTGTCGTTCGCCGGCATCAACGGCTGGTGGTACGTCTCGAGCTACGGCGTGCCGTGGTTCGACAAGACCGTCTCGCTGAGCGGCTACCAGTCGAGCTCGCTGTTCCTGGTCCTGTTCGGTCTCGCCCTGGTGCTCGTCGCGTGGCAGTACCTCCGCGAGGGCTACGCACCGCCGCCGGAGTCGCCCGAGACGAAGAAGGGCCGGCGGATCCGCGCCCTCGCGGCTGCGCCGCTCACGGTCGTCGCCGCGGTGATGGTGCTGTTCGAGGTGCTGTCGCTGCTCAAGGGCGCGGTGTCGCAATACCCGGCGTACTCGCTCGCTCGCTCCAACATCGGGGCGGTCGCCGGGCAGACCTGCGGTCTCGCGAACGACGTGCTCGTCGAGGCCGACCCCAACGAGGGACGCCTCGAACCGATCATCGACCCCGCCGATCCGCCGGCAAACGACGACCCGCTCGCCGGTGCGGCGCCGCGCGGTTTCACTCCCGACGGCGTGCCGTCCGACCTGACCGCCGACTACGTCGAGGTCAAGCCGGGCCAGGGCAACACCGACAACCAGAGCGTCGGCCCGACCTTCGAGACGGGCGCGGGCGGCGGCACCACGGGTGGTTCCGGTGAGCAGACCGTCAACGGCAGCACCGTGCGTCTGCCCTTCGGGCTCGACCCGTCCGTCACCCCGGTGCTCGGCAGCTACCAGGAGGGTGTGCAGGAACCCGCCGCGCTCACCTCCAGCTGGTACGCCCTTCCCGGGATCACCGACGAGACGCCGCTGGTGATCATCTCCGCGGCCGGTCGCATCTGGTCGTACGACGACACCGGTGCACTGACCTACGGCCAGTCGCTGCTCGTCGAGTACGGCACCCGCCAGGCCGACGGCAGCGTCGAGGCGAAGGGCACCTACCTGCCGCGCGACATCGGCCCCGCACCGTCGTGGCGGAACCTGCGTGTGCCGCTCGCCGACCTGCCCGACGACGTCGACGCCGTCCGCATCGTCGCCAACGACCCCAACCTCACCGGCGACCAGTGGCTGGCGTTCACGCCGCCGCGCGTCCCCACCCTCGAGCGGCTCGACGCCCAGCTCGGTTCCGAGCAGCCGCTCCTGCTGGACTGGGCCGTGGGTCTGCAGTTCCCGTGCCAGCGGCCGTTCGACCACTGGGCCGGTGTGGCCGAGATGCCGAACTACCGGGTCCTCCCCGACCGTCCGCTCGCGGTGTCGTCGACCGACACCTGGCAGTCGGCCGACAACGGTGGCCCGCTCGGCTTCGCGGAGGTCCTGGCGCGACCCGAGCAGGTGCCCACCTACCTCGAGAACGACTGGGGGCGCGACTGGGGTTCGGTGGAGCGGTACGTGCGCTTCTACCCGAATGCGCAGCCGGCCGAACTGACCACCACCGAGGTGACGAGGTCCGGGTTGTGGAAACCCGCGCCGATGCGCGTCTACGAGTGACGGATGAGGCGCGAGTAACGGAAGTGACGCCGACGGGCGACACACAGGGCATGACGACCTCGAGAAAGATCGCATTCACGGCAGCCCTGGGCGCGGCGCTCGCACTCGGTGTGGTCACCGCTCCCGCAGCGTCCGCGGAGCCTGTGGCGGCTACGACCCTGAGCCCTGTGATCGGCGCGGTCGGTGGCACAGGTTCCGCAGGGTGGGGAGGTCTCCTCGTCAACGAGGGCGTGACCGTCGGTGTGGACCCCGAGCGTCCCGGCTTCTCGCGATTCGGCAGCAGCTTCCAGTGCCCGTGCCTCGTGAACTGGACGAACGTCACCACCGGACAGCGTGGCACCGTCACCCTGCCGATCTACCCGCCCATCCCCTCCGCAGGATGGGAATACCCCTGGTTCGAGACCGGCTCCGGACGTATCGAGGCGGTCGTGACGACCACCGACATCACCTTCCTGCCGGGCCGGGGTTCCTGGACCGTGCCCTGACCCCCGGCCCGGTGGGGCGGCGTCGGATACACCCGACGGGGCCTGTGCACGCACTGGTGCACAGGCCCCGTCGGCAACGGCTCTACAGCGGCAGCAGGTGATGCTTCCGCGGGTTCTTGAACACTTCTTTGTCGCGAAGAAGGTTCAGCGCCTTGCGGATCTCGAGACGGGTGGTCGACGGCTCGATCACCGCGTCGACGTATCCGCGCTCGGCCGCGATGTACGGCGTCGCGACATGCTCGTTGTAGAAGTTGATGAGCTGCTGACGGACCGCCGGAGCGTTCTCGCCCGCGGCCTCGATCTGCCGGCGCCCGATCACCGCGACAGCCGATTCGGCACCCATCACGGCGATACGCGCGGTGGGCCACGCGAAGTTGATGTCGGCGCCGAGCTGCTTCGACCCCATCACGGCGTAACCGCCACCGTAGGCCTTGCGGACCACGACGGTCACCTTCGGGACCGACGCCTCGACATATGAGAACAAGAAGCGGCCGCCACGCTTGATGACGCCGATCTTCTCCTGCTCGACACCGGGCAGGAAGCCGGGGGTGTCGACGACGAACACGAGCGGGATGTCGTAGGCGTCGCACACGCGCACGAAGTGCGCCGCCTTGTCGGCAGCAGCCGCATCGAGGGCACCCGACAGGTACAGCGGCTGGTTCGCCACCACGCCCACCGCCCGGCCGTCGACGCGGGCGTAGCCGGTGATGATGTTCGGCGCGGTCTGTGAGCGGACCTCGAGGAACTCGCCGTCGTCGAAGATCTTCAGCAGGATGTCGTGCATGTCGTAGCCGGAGTTGTCGGCGTCGGGCATGAACGTGTCGAGTTCGAGATCGTCGGGCGTGAGCTCCGGTTCGAGACCAGGATTGATGATCGGAGGCTTCTCCTGCGCGTTGGACGGCATGTAGCTCAGGTACTGCCGCACCCACTCGAAAGCGGCCTTCTCATCCGGCGCGACGTGGTGCACGTTGCCGTACTCGGCCTGCTGACGGGCACCG
Organism: Rhodococcus sp. GQ147; assembly: GCF_059759155.1. NCBI lineage: Bacteria > Bacillati > Actinomycetota > Actinomycetes > Mycobacteriales > Nocardiaceae > Rhodococcus > Rhodococcus sp. GQ147. Next base: position 186,726 of record NZ_JCAXDU010000007.1, on the reverse strand, counting down.
CCGAGCTCCTCGAGGCTCACGTTCTCACCGGTGACCGCCTTGATGACGTCCGGGCCGGTGACGAACATGTGGGCGCCTTCGGTGGCGACCACGACGTCGGTGTTGATCGGCGCGTAGACCGCACCACCGGCGCAGTTGCCGACGATCACCGAGATCTGCGGGCACAGACCCGACAGCGGCTCGTGACGCTTGCCGATCTCGCCGTACCAGGCGAGCGAGGTGACGGCGTCCTGCACGCGGGCACCACCGGAGTCGTTGATGCCGACGACGGGGCAACCGATCTTGAGGGCGAAGTCAAGGACCGCGGCGACCTTGCGGCCGAACATCTCACCGACGCTGCCGCCGAAGACGGTCTGGTCGTGGGAGAACACCGCGACCGGGCGGCCGTCGACCGTGCCGTGCCCGACGACGACGGCGTCGCCGTACATCGCATCGTCGCGGCCGGGCGTCTTCATCAGCGCGCCGATCTCGACGAAGCTGCCCCTGTCGAGCAGCATGTCGATGCGCTCGCGAGCGCTCGGGATGCCCTTCTTCGCGCGCTTGGCGATCGCGAGTTCGCCGGCAGGCTCCTTCGCGATCTCCAGCTTCTCGCGCAGCTCGGCCAGCTTCTGTGCCGTGGTGCTCACTTCTTCGTTCAGCTCCTCGAGGCCTCGATGTCGGCCAGCTTGCGGGTCAGGTCTTCCCCCACCTTCGAGATGTACGGCTCGTCGACGATCTGCAGGTGATCGCCGCCGACGTGCACGACCTCGAGATCCGCGACGACCTCGCCCCACCCACCGTCGGGCAGCCGGGTCCCGAAGGCCGGCTCGAGATCGATCGCGTCGTCGTGATACTTGTCGGCCATGTACAGCACGACCTTGCCGTCGTAGGGCAGCAGCTCCGCGGTCTGGATGGCGCGGTTGTCGAGCCACGACGTGCGCTGGTGCTCGATGATGCCGCCGGGGATCTGCGCCCCGCTCAGCTCGAGCAGACCCATCAGGATGCCGATCTGCTCCTCGTCGCTGCCGGCCTCGGCCAGCAGGTCGTAGGGCAGCGGCGCGTCGACCCCGTAGGTCTTCTTCGCGAACGCCGAGTAACGCTGCCAGCGCTTGCGGATCTCGTCGGGCGTGTCCTCGACCTTCTCACCGGCCATGACGGTGTCGATGAGGCCGACGAGACGCACGTCCTTGTCCTCCTCGCGGAGCAGACGGGCCACCGCGTAGGCCAGGACACCGCCGAGCGACCAGCCGCACAGCACGTACGGGCCGTCGCCCTGGATCTCCTTGATGAGCGGCAGGTACGCCTGTGCGCGGGTGTCGATCGGGCCCTCGGTGCGCTCGAAACCGAACACCGGGGTGTGCGCGGGCAGGCGGCGCAGCAGCGGCTCGTACGCGACCGTCGAACCACCCGCGGGGTGGAAGACGAAGACCGGCACGGTGTCCGATCCCTCGGCGCGGGGCCGCAGGGTGCGCACGAGTCCGTCGATGCGATCGGCGGATTCGAGATGCTGACGGACGGTCTCGGCGAGCTGCTCGACGGTCGGGGCGGAGAGCACGTCGTCGACGGTGATCTCACCCTCGGCCCGCTCGGTCAGCCGTGCCGCGAGCTTCTCGGCGACATCGCGGTCGAGCTTCGGCAACGGGTTGAAGATGCCCTTGGCCGACTTGCCCGTGACCACGGCCCACGAGGCGAAGGTCAACCGTTCCGCGGCGTCGCGCGGCGGCACGTCGACACCGCTCGACTCCTGCTCGGGCTCGGCCGTCTCGGGCGCGGTCTGCGCTTCGGCTTCGGCTTCGGCTTCGGCTTCGGCTTCGGCGAGAATCTGCTCGGCCTCGCCCACCGCGGTGGTGTCCTCGACCTCGGGAAGATCGTCCTGCTCCGCAGCGGCGGCGCGTTCGGCCGCCTTCTCGGCGGCCTGCTGCTCGGCGAGCTGCGCGATCTCCTCGCGGTTCTCGACGGCGTATCGCAGGTACTTCGCGACGTCGCGCAGGCTCGCGTCCTTGACCGCCGACAGCTGCAGCTGCGGGATGTCGAACTCGTACTCGACGCGGTTCTTGATGCGGACCGCCATGAGCGAGTCGAGGCCCAGCTCGATGAGCGGGATCTCGGCGGGCAGATCCTCGGGCGCATAACCCATGGACTCGGCGACGATCAGCGTCAGGCGGTCGTCGAGGCTCTGCGATCCGTTGGGATCCCACTGGTCGCCGAACGACTCGACGACCTCGGGAAGCTCCTCGGCCTGCGCGGCCGGCTTCGCGGCCACCGCGACGGGCGCGGGCAGCGGCTCACCGGAGGTGACGACACCCTCGTGGACGAGCGTGAAACCGTCGCCGGTGTTCGCGTGCACCTGCAGTGACGCGCCACCCGGGTGCCGGGTGAGCGTCGTGGTGAGGGTGCCGGTCGCGGGGACGTCGGTGTGCGGGATGGACGCGGTGAGCGTGACATCGGACAGCACCTGCGAGGCCGCCGCGACGACCAGCTCGGCCGCATCGGTGACGGCGGATGCCTGCACCTCCCACACGTAGCGGCCGTCGGGCAGTGCGACCCGGGCGCCGGGCGCGCGGCCGTTGCCGGAGGTGCCGATGCTGGCGTCGACCCAGTACGGCTTGCGCAGGAAGGCGGTGCGCGGCAGGTCGGCGTAGTCGCCTTCCGGCAGCAACGTCTTCAGATCGACGGACTGCCCGTGCACGTACAACTGCGCGAGCGCGGTCAGCACACCGAGGGACTCGTCCTCCTTGCGCTTGAGCGTCTGGATGAACTGGCCGTCCTGCACACCGGCGTCGAAGGCCGTCGCCGCGACCGACATGAGCGTCGCGGGGTTGGCGTTGAGCTCGGCGAAGGTGGTGTGCCCGTCGGACAGCGCCTGCCGGATCGCCTGCGTGAAGTACACGCTGTGGCGCATGCCCTTGGTCCAGTACTCCACGTCGTGGATGCCCTCGTGACCTGCACGGTAGAGGGTCTCCTGATCGACCGACGAGTACAGGTCGACCTTCAGACGGTGCGGTTCGATGCCGGCGAGCTCGGCCGCGAGCTCGCCGAGGATCGGATCGACCTGCGAGGTGTGGCTCGCACCCTTGGTCTGCAGGACCCGGGCGAACTTCTCCTCGGCCTCGGCACGCGCGACGATCGCGTTGACCTGCTCCTGCGGGCCACCGATGACGGTGTGCGTCGGCGCCGCGTAGACGCAGACCTCGAGCTGCGGGAAGTCGGGCAGCACGTCGGTGATCTCGGCGGCGCTGTACTCGACGAGCGCCATGAGGCGGATGTCGTCGCCGGTCAGGCCGGATTCGGCCTCACCCATCAGACGCGAACGCGAGCAGATGACGCGCACGGCGTCCTCGAGCGAGAGTCCGCCCGAGATGTAGGCGCCGGCGGCCTCACCCATCGAGTGGCCGACGACCGCGGCGGGCTCGGCACCGTGGTGGCGCAGCAGCGCGGCGAGACCGATCTGGATCGTGAAGATGCCGACCTGCGCCGTCTCGACGTCGTAGTCCTGCGCGTCGTCGAGGAACTTCTCCTTCATGGAGTAGCCCGACTCGTCGTAGATCAGCTCGTCGACCTCGTCGACGGCCGCCGCGAAGACCGGGTTCTCCAGGTACAGCTGCTTGGCCATTTTGCGGTGCTGGGCACCGAAGCCGGAGAGCACCCACACCGCGCCCTTGGAGGCGGGAGCGTCGGCGGTGAACACGCCCTGCGCGGGCTTGCCGGCGGCGACGGCACGCAGACCGGCGATCGCCTCACCGTGGTTGCTCGCCACGACGATCGCGCGGGACCGGCCGTGGTTGCGACGAGCGAGCGTGCGGGCGACGTCGGCGAGCGGCGTCGTGCTGCCCTTCTCGGTCTCGAGCCAGTCGGCGAGATCGGCGGCGGCACGGCGGCGACGCGACGGCATCGCAGCGGAGATGGCGAGCAGGACGGGCAGCTCGCGGGTCTGCTCGGTCGTCTCCGCGGCGGGGATCTCCTCCGGCAGGACCTCGACCTCGGCCTCGGACGCTTCGAGCCCCTCGGGGCCGGTGTACTCGCGCACGACGACGTGCGCGTTCGTGCCACCGAAACCGAAGCCGGATACACCGGCGACGGCGCGACCGGTGTAGCGCGGCCACTTCGCGCCCTCGGGGATGACCTTCAGGTGCGCGCTGTCGAACGGGATGTACGGGTTGGGCGCGGTGTAGTTGAGCGTCGGGGGCAGCTGATCGTTCTGCATCGCGAGAACGACCTTGATGAGACCGGCCGCACCCGCGGCGGACTCGAGGTGACCGAAGTTGGTCTTGGCCGAACCGAGCAGGACCGGCTTGTCGTCCTCGCGGCCACGACCGACGACGCGGCCGAGCGCGTCGGCCTCGATCGGGTCGCCGAGCACCGTGCCGGTGCCGTGCGCCTCGATGTAGTCGACACCGGACGGCAGGATCTGCGCGTCGCGGTAGGCGCGGCGCAGCACGTCGACCTGCGCTTCGGGGTTGGGAGCGGCCAGGCCGTTGGAGCGGCCGTCCTGGTTGACGGCCGAACCGGCGATCACCGCGAGGATGTCGTCGCCGTCGCGCTCGGCGTCCTCGAGACGCTTGAGCACGACGAGACCCCCGCCCTCGGCGCGGATCATGCCGTCGGCGTCGGCGGAGAACGCCTTGATGCGGCCGTCGGGTGCCATCACGCCGAGTTCGTCGAAGCCGAGGGTGCCGGCCGGGGCGAGCAGCATGTTGACGCCACCGGCGAGGGCGACGTCGGCTTCGCCGTTACGCAGCGCACGTACGGCCTGGTGCACGGCGACCAGCGACGACGAGCACGCCGTGTCGAGCGTGACCGACGGGCCGTGGAAGTCGTAGAAGTACGACACGCGGTTCGCGATGACCGCGGTGGAGGTGCCGGTGAGCGCGTAGGGATGCGCTGCGGACGGATCACCGACCGCGAGGAGCATGTAGTCGCTCGCCGAGCTGCCGATGAACACACCGACCGAGCCGCCCTTGAGGTCGCTCGGCGGGATGTGCGCGTGCTCGAGTGCTTCCCAGGTCAGCTCCAGCGCGAGGCGCTGTTGCGGGTCGACCATCTCGACCTCGCGCGGCGACATCGCGAAGAACTCGGCGTCGAAGCCCTTGACGTCGTCGAGGTAGCCGCCCCTGGTGTTGGCGTTGCGGATCGACTCCCACACGGCGGGATCGTTCTCGAACTCCGACCAGCGGCCCTCGGGCAGATCGGAGATGCCGTCGCGTCCGGACGCGAGCAGCTCCCACATCTGTTCGGGGGTGTCGACGTGGCCCGGCAAACGGGTGGACAGACCGACGATGGCGACGTCCTTCGAACCCGCCGCGGCACCGACCGTGTACAGGGCGGAGTCGTCCTCGGCGGGTGCCTCGGGCTCACCTTCGATGATGCGCGTCGCGAGCGACGCGATCGTCGGGTGCTGGTAGGCGATCGTCGCGTTGAGGGTGACACCGAGGAGTTCCTCGATCTCACCCGCCATGGCGACGGCGTCCCGGGAGGACAGCCCGAACTCCTCCATCGGACGATCGTCCGAGATCTGGGAGACCGGCTGCCCGGTCGCGTCGGCGATCCAGTTGCGCAGCCATTCGCGCAGCTGCGCAACCGTCATTTCAGTGTCAGACATCAACCCACCACGCTACCCGGGAAAGAGGACATTCGTTCTTACACGCTGTCCGGGAAGGCCTGCTGCTGGTAACCACCACGCAGCGTTCCCTCGACATATGCGGTCTTGCACGCCCGACGCGCGATCTTTCCGCTGGACGTACGGGGGATCGAACCGGCCGGCACGAGCAGCACGTCGCGGGCGGTGACACCGTGCCGGGACGAGATCGCGGCACGTACCGCGTCGGCGATCGGTTGCGGATCGGCCTTGCCGGCGCCGGGAGCGCGCTCGGCGACGATCACGAGCTGCTCCGACGAATCGTCGGCATCGAACTGCAGGCCGGAGGCGTCGTTGTCGAACACCTCGCGCGGCAGCTGGTTGGCCGGCACCGCGAACGCCGCGACGAAGCCGGGACGCAGCGCGGAGCTGGCCTCCTGCGCCGAGAACTCGAGGTCCTGCGGGTAGTGGTTGCGGCCGTCGACGATCACGAGGTCCTTGACGCGACCGGTGATGTAGAGCTCGCCGTCGATGTAGACGCCGTAGTCGCCGGTGCGCAGCCACTTGCTGTCGTCCGGAGTGCCCTCGGCGTGGCTGCCCTCGGCCAGACGCTTGGTGATGCGGTTGTGGAAGGTGTTGTCGGTCTCTTCCTTGCGACCCCAGTAGCCGATGCCCATGTTCTCGCCGTGCAGCCAGATCTCGCCGACCTGCTCGTCGGGCATCTCGGTGCCGGTCTCGGCGTCGACGATCGCGGCCCACTGGCTGCGTGCGACGTAACCGCAGGAGACCTGCGGGATGGCGTTCTCGGCATCGGGCTCGACGCGCATGACCCGGCCCGCGTTGAGTGCGGTGCGGTCGACGTAGATGACCTTCGCCTCGTCGCTGTGACGGGTGGAGGAGACGAACAGGGTGGCCTCGGCCATGCCGTAGGACGGCTTGATCGCCGTGCGGGGCAGACCGTAGGGCCCGAATGCCTCGTTGAACTTGCGCATCGACGACGTGGTGACCGGCTCGCTGCCGTTGATCAGGCCGATGACGTTGCTCAGGTCGAGTTCTTCGCCCGGCTTGGGGACCGCGCGTGCCGCAGCGTGCTCGAACGCGAAGTTCGGGGCGGCGGCGAAGGTGCCGGCACCGTCGGAGACGGCGGCGAGCTCGCGGATCCAGCGGCTCGGCCGGGCCACGAAGGCACGCGGGCTCATGATGGTGATGTACTTGCCGCCGACCGCGGGCAGGATCACCGTGAGCAGGCCCATGTCGTGGAACAGCGGCAGCCAGGTCACGCCGCGCGACGACTCGTCGAGCTCGATGGAGTCGGCCATCTGGATGACGTTGGTGAGCACCGAGCGGTGAGTGATCTCGACGCCGGCGGGAACGCGGGTCGAGCCGGAGGTGTACTGCAGGTACGCGATGTCGTCGGTGCCGATGGGCGGCCGGTTCCAGGACTCGGCGACCGAGTCGGGGATGGCGTCGACGGCGATCACGCGGGGACGCTGCGCAGCGGGGAGCGGGCGGAAGAACTGCCGCACGCCGGCCGCGGACGAGGTGGCGGTGAGGATCGCGCTGGGGGTGCAGTCGCCGAGAACGGCGTGCAGGCGATCGGTGTGGCCGGGCTCGTCGGGATCGAACAGCGGCACGGCGATGGTGCCGGCGTAGATCGCGGCGAAGAAGGACACGACGTAGTCGAGGCCCTGCGGAGCGAGGATCGCGACGCGGTCGCCGGGAGCGGTGACCTGTTGCAGGCGCGCGGCGATGGCCTTGATGCGCACGCCGAACTGATCCCAGGTCAGCTCGTGCACCTCGCCGTCGCGTTCCCGCGAGTAGTCGATGTACCGGTAGGCGAGGTCGTCACCGTTTGAAGCGAAGTTCCCCTCGAGGTGATCGAGCAGGGTCTGCCCTTCAGGCAGCCTGATCCGCCCGTTCTCATCGATGAACTCTTCGAACCCGACGCTCAATTCCTTCTCCCTGTCGAAGCGATCCCACAACCACTCGACATGGTTGCGCCACTAACTTTTCCTCCGCGCCGGCGGATCGTCGTACCGATACCGCCCCCCACGGCTTCCGGCGGTCCGTTCCTCGAACGTGTCCATCGACCCCAGATCACGAATATGTTACAGATCGGCATCACGCGCACCCACGCAAAGTGCGGTCGCCGGGAAGAACGCTTCCCCTCGCACACGGGAAACACAAAGATACGACATGGTCGTCTTCACACACACATTCCGCGCCCGTCGAACGAGACGAGCACACGATCCGATTGTGTGCGAGGGTTTTTCGACGCCGACACCGACCGACGGTGCAACCCGCCGCCCTCTGCTGCCCAGGATCGGCGCCCCGGTACGTACGCCCGACCGAGGCGAGAGCTCGTGACAAGGATCATTCCCGGTCGCGGGCCGTCGCTACGCCCCCGGAGGGGGCCGGCCGTTCGCCGTGCCGTCACTGGCACCATGAACCTCTTCTCCTGTGGCAGTCGTCGTGCGCCACGATCCCGGACGGCCGGGCCGCAGCCGAGGGATGAGTCTAAAGGCAGCCCGTCTTTCGAGTGTACCGGGTGGTGAGATCGGACACTACCGGCGAGTAATATGTGGGAGGGTTCACTCGGACCCGAACCTCCCCCGCGTGCAGCGACGGCCGCACCTCATTCTTCTGCGGGTTCCGGTGCGGCATCGATCTTCTCCGCCGCCCAGTTCGCGATCCACTGCGTCGCGGTCGTGCCGTTCTCGTCCACGACGTAGGTGTTGTACATCGCGTGGATCGGGTTGTTGACGTACTCGAGCAGGCGCGGAGCGGCCGACATCCAGTTGGCGGGATTCAGCGCGTTCGGTGGTGCGTCACAGATACTGTCCGTGGGCGCGCAGATTTGGATCGTGCGGTCGTCGAGCTCCCCGAAGCCACCGGGACGCGCGCCGGTCATCGTGATCCCCGGCAGCCGCAGGCCGTCGAGCGACAGTTCGGCGCCCACTCCGGCGACGGGCGCACCGATGTCGGTGCCCGAGACCCCGTCGCGGCGACCGTCGGCAACGAGTGCGACACCGAGCACCCGGTCGGCGGGGACCGGGCCGTTGCCGGCACCGATCTGCGCGGCGACGTCGCCCACGATCACGGCGCCCTGCGAGAAACCGGTGAGCACGTAGGTGGTCAGCGGGCACTCGGCCGAGCGTCGCGCGAGGATGTCGGTGGTGGCCGCGAATCCCTCACTGCGGCTGTTGTTGTAGGACTGCTGGCCGTCCGGCGGGATCGCGATGGGGTTCGAGAACTGCGCGACGTACGGCACCGTGTAGACATCGGCGCGTTGGGCATCGAAACGCTCCTGCAGCGGCCTCGTCACGTTGAGCATGAGCGAGTACGGGTTCGCGGCCGGAGCGTACGGATCGTCGCCCACCGCGGACTCCCAGGTGCCCGGCACCGCGACGACCTGCACGTCGGGGCACGAGGCCGGCTGCGACTGCGGCTCCTCCGGCCCGGGCGGGGTAGGAATCGGCGACGGGATGTCCAGCCGCCCCGCGAGCATGTACCAGAGCACCAGCACGATCGCCAGGACGAGCAGCGCCCCCACGACCACGATCCTGCGTCCGCGACGCTGCTTCGTCCTGACCATTCGTGCTGTCCCCGCGTTCCCTAGTTGCAGTACGTCTCGCCGGCGACGGCGATGTACGTGTCGGCCGTCGAGGAGGCCTGATCCTCCGACAACTCGACACCACCGGCTGCAGCATCACTACCCACGAGCGCGGTCACGAACACCTTGATCTCCTCCGGCGACCCGCCCTGCGCCTGGGCGCTGCAGATGTAGTCGGCGATGTTCACCGCGCCGGTCTCGTCGCTGGGCTCGACGCCCTCGGCGCGGAGACCGTCGAGGAAGGCCTGTGCGCCGGGCGTGGGAGCGGGTGCCGCCCCCGTGGCCTCTCCGGCATCGTCGTCTCCGGCAGCGGGCGAGGACGGAGCCGGGGACGCCTCGCTCGTCTCGGTCTCGCCCGTGGTCTCGGCCCCGGCTGCGCCGGGGGATGTCTCGGCCGCGGAGGTCGATGTCGACGCCGAGGTTTCCGTGGCGGCAGACGTCGTCGGCGTGTTCGTCGCGGTGGAGTCGTCGCTTCCGCACGCGGAGAGAACGGCCGTGGCGGTCAGTGCCGCAGCGAGGGCGCCGAGGACTCGGGTCGAGCGTGAGCGGGTCCGTGCAGGCATGTGGTGGGGTCCTCACATCCGGGATGTCGGTCGAACTTGGTCAGATGCGCCCCAGGCTACAGAGCGGCCCGTGCGGCCGGTAGGAGCGTCCCTCCTCCCCCGGTTACACGGGCCGACCCTGCTGTCGTTCGGTTACGGCTGCAGCTTCACTTCGTCGCCGTCGAGGGTGATGAAGCCGTTCTGAAAGTTCTGCTGGACACCCTTGCCGTCCACGGCCGGGAACTCGTCGCTGATCGGCAGGCCCAGACGTCCTTCGGCACCCTTCTCGGCGAGCCACGCCTCGAGGATCTTGCCGCGGACCGGCCAGGCACCGGTGAGCGGGCTCCAGTAGATGTTGCCGTGCTGAAACTCGTTGAAGCGACCGTCACGCCCTGCGGGCTGCTCGCTGGCCGTCGGGTAGCCCAGGACTCCCGTCTCGTAGCCGAGCTGGGAGTACTTGTCGAGGATCATGCCCTGCACGCCGTGGGCGCCGGTGTCCTCGCCCCAATACATGGCGCCGATCTCGAAGCCCTGGACCGCGCCGCGGCCGTCGGGGGTCGCCGCCTCGTCGAGGATCGGGTAGCCGAGCGGTCCGCCCTCCCAGCCCTGGTTCTTCCATTCCTCGAAGATCTTTCCGCGGACCGCGTGGGCGCCGTGCTCGGGCGTCCAGTAGATCGCGCCGTTCCGGAAATGGTTGAACCGTCCGCGTCCGTCGGGTGCGACGCGTTCCTCGGTGGTCGGATAGCCGAGCTGCCCGGCCGGACCGCCGACACCCTGGTAGGCGCCGCCGATCGCACCCGCGACCGGCACCGTCGTGCCGTCGGACGAGAAGACGCGGCCGAGGCGGAAGTCCTGCACCTTGCCACCGGCGACGTCGTATTCACCGGTGAGGCAGTCGCCGAGCCAACCGTTCACGTTCGCCACATCGCCGAAGGCGCCGGTGGGGTTGCACTCGGGCTTGTCGACCTCGACCCCGAGGGTGTTGGCGAGCTGCGGCCACAGCTGGTGCAGTTCGAACTCCCAGTACTTCCACGTGTGGGTGCCCGACGGCCGGTACACGATCTGGGCGGGGATGCCCTGCTTCTCGAGCTTCGTCGCGAACGCCTGCGAGGTGAGGCGCGAGAGGATCTCGAGGCCCATGCCGGCGTAGTTGGTGCTGACCCCGGGGATGCCCGACGGATCGTCGTGGGGGCCGGTGGTGCCGCTGCCGCTCGAGACGTACAGGCTCACGCCCTTGAGCTTGTCGGCGAGCAGGTAGGGATCGTGCGACTCCCAGCCCTCGGAGCCGGGCGCACCCCACATCGCCTCGGAGTCGAAACCACCGGCGTCCTGCATCGCGTAGTGGATGGCCTCGGGCATGCCGAGGGTGGTCGTGGTGAGGATGCCGGACAACGACGCCGCGAACTGCGCGAAGCCCGGGTTGCGGGCGGGTAGGAACATCGCGGCGGTACCGCCCATCGACAGGCCGACGACGCCACGCTTGTCGGTGGTACGCCAGTCGCGTTCGAGCAGCGGAGGGAGCTCCTTCGTCAGGAAGGTCTCCCACTTGTAGTTCTGTCCGTTGTTCTGATCGATCCAGTCGGAGTAGAAGCTCGACTGGCCGCCCACCGGCAGCACGACGTTGACGTTCTTGTCGGCGAAGAACGCCTCCGCATCGGTCTCGAGCGTCCACCCGTTCTCGTCGTCGCGCGCGCGCATGCCGTCGAGCATGAACACCGACGGGAACTTCGCGTCGGGCTTGCTGTTCCAGTCGCGCGCGAGCAGCAGCTGCACCTGGATCGGCGTCCCCATCGACGGCGAGTCGATCCACAGAGCGACGCGGCGATCGGTGAGCCAATCGACAGAGCGGACGGTCGCACCGGCAGTGCTCGTCGGGCCGGACTGGGCGATGAGCGGATCGGCGGTAGCCACCGAGACGGTGGTCAGACCTGCGGCGACGGGCGCGACGAGGGCTGCGGCGATCAGTGCGAGCGCACGGGATCTTCTGCGCCGCGCACCCGCGACGCGAGCCGCTCTCCTGCTCGGCCCCGTCCGTCGCTCACCGTGCTCGAGCTCAGTTCGCATCTGCATCGCTCACTTTCTGCGTTGCCGGATTTCCTGCCGAAGTGCGGCTTCGGGTGGACCGCGACGGCGGCAGTGGCAGGGCGCCCGGCTGGGTATGCCGACTCGGGATACCGGAGTCCCGGATGTTGTTTCTACACCGGCGGCACCCGGAATCGCGGGTGCCGCGCTGTGACAGGTGAGAAAATTGTTGCAGAAAGTTACGACGCCGCCCACTCACCGGATCGGTGAGCGGGCGGCGTCGTTGCTAGCAGTGCGTACCGGAGATCAGAACGCGTTCAGCGCCTCGAGGATCTGCGGGCGTGCCTTCCACAGCTGATCCTCCCAGTACTTCCATGCGTGCGTGCCGCGCGCCGGGAAGTCGAAGGTAGCCGGGATGCCGAGCGTCGCCAGCTTGAGCTGGAACGCGCGGGTCTGGGCGAGGGACAGCGCCTCGAGCGCCATGCCGTTGGCGGTGTTGTAGTAGCCGACGAAGCCCTGCGGGTTGTCGTGCTCACCGGGCAGACCGCTGGCGGCCGAGATGTACAGCGACAGACCCTCGAGCTTCGGAGCGAAGACGAACGGGTCGTTGCGCAGCCACGCCGGGCTCCACGGCGGGCCCCACATCGAGTCGACGTTGAACCGGCCGGCGTCGAGCATCGCCACGCGGATGGCCTCACGCATGCCGGGAGCCGACAGGTTCAGGTAGCCGGACAACGACGACGCGAACTTGAACTGGTCGCGGTGGTAGGCGGCCAGGGTCAGGGCGGCGGAACCGCCCATCGACAGGCCGAGAATGCCGTTGTTGTTGCGCGACACGCCACGGGTGGCGAGATAGTCGGGCAGCTGCTCCGTCAGGAACGTCTCCCACTTGTAGGTGATGTCCTGGCCGTTCAGGTTGGACGGCGCGTACCAGTCGGTGTAGAAGCTCGACTGTCCACCGACCGGCATGATCAGGCTGACGTTGTCGTTCGCGAACTGCTGCAGGGCGTTCGTCTCGAAAGTCCAGGCGTTCGCGTCGTCCCGAGCGCGCAGGCCGTCGAGCATGTAGAGCGCCGCGTCGCCACCGCGCGCAGCCCACTGGATCTGAACCTTGATCGGGCCCATGTCGGACTCGACGAAGACCTCTTCGAAGCCCCCTGCAGGCGCGCGGTGCGAGACCGGCGCTCCCTGCGCCGGCGCGGCGACGGCGGCGGTGGTTCCGACGAGGCCGGCAGCCACGGGGAGGACCAGAGCTGCGGCGGCGGTGCCGAGCAGTCGCCGTCGAAGGCCCTGCCTCAACCTCGGGACAAAACGCATGAACAATGCTCTCTTTCTCGTCTGCGGCGTCCGCGTTCGCGTCCCCCGGATTCCGGCGATGACGACCGCGGAAGGCCGCCCCAAGTCACACTGCGGTCAAAACTGTAAAGGACCGCGTGATCTCTGACAAACCCTGGTTTCAACAGCTCTTGGGCACCTCTTGACCTATAGGTCAAGCACGCGCTGCCGGAATGTTACCTATCCGTGATGCGTCGTGATCCTATCGAGACAGTCGAAGGGGGCCAAGTTGATCTCGGTGTCCGGCCGTCACCCCCGCGGCGGTGGCATCGGCAGGTCACAGCGCTGGATCTCGTACTTCGGCACCCGTTCGATCCGGTACGAGGCGTAGTCGAACGCGTTGCGCAGGTTCCTCTTGAACAGTGCCCACGTGAGTTCGGCGCTCGAGGAATCGATCATCTCCCGGGTCTCGGGACAGGTCAGCGCGGTCTTCGCCATCGCGACCCAGTCCTCGTCGAGATAGCCCGGCATCCACGGATGGACGTCGACCATGCCCGAATCGGCGACCACCCAGTCGGGGAACAGGATCTTGTCATGGCCGATCCGGCCGTCCTCGAGACGCTCGGTGTGCGCGGCGAGCGGGTAGGCCAGGCCCATCTGGTCGACGACCCGCACGTCCAGACCGGTGTTCATGCTGGTCATGCCCAGGTTCAGGAAGAACACCGTGTGCCCGGCACCGCCCGGTGGGATGGGCTCGGGTGGCGGCACGACGTCCCACGCGTCGAAGGAGGGGGTCGGCAGCAGCAGCCCGCCGTTCGGGGTGTTCGCGATGGCCTCGACCATGGCCCGCATACGTGGGTAGTCGAGATAGTCCTCGGCCAGGATGGGATGCAGATGCCCGGTGTTGAGGGCGTAGAAGGCGCGCTCGTCGACGATGCCGGATCGGCCCACCACGGCGCCCTCGGTCATGCCGGTCGTGTTGGCCGCGGCGGCCGTCCACACGACGGTGCCCAGCCACAGCACGGCCAACGCACCCGCGACCTGCGTCGGCCGGTTGTTGCCGAGCTCCGCCCGGTCCGGGATCCGCAGCGGGACGACGGCGACGGGCAGGAGCAGGCAGAACAGCGGCGGCAGGAGGACGCGGCCGTGCATGAAATCGCCGCCCACACGCAGCGAGTACAGCGCGAGCAGCACACCGGAGCCGAGGAACAGCACGACGACGGCGGTCGGCGTGCGCAACAGCTTCTGCGCCCAGGTCAGCGTGGCCCGCACGTCGCGCGGATCGGGACGCGCCGCCGCTGCGGTGAGGCCCACCACCTCACGGCTGGTCGCGAGGACGAGCGCGGCGAGGACCGCGAGGACCAGCAGCGGCAGCCACAGCAGGTACGGCGAGACGAGGTTGCCGAGATATTCGAGGCCCTGCGACCACTTGGCACCACCGGCGTCCTTGGCGACCGCGGTGTTGGGATAGGGCAGTCCGTAATAGCCCATGCGCCAGATCTGGTAACCGATCGGGATCATCCCGGCGACCGCGACCATCGCGACCCGGATGCGCAGGTCGAGGCCGGGCGCGAGGAACAGCATCGCGAGTGCGAGCACCGCGACCAGCGCGAGTTCGGGTCGCACGAGCGGGCCGAGTCCGGCGACGAACGCCGTGGCGAGGATCTGCCCGGTACCCGGGAGCGATCCGTCCCCTCCCGGCGTGGGGGTCGCCCACCGGGCCATGAGCAGCCACAGCAGGCCGAGCCAGCAGATCACCAGGCAGGACTCGAGGCCCGAGGTGGCGAAGTCGCGGGCCGGGGGCACCGCGATGTAGACGAGGACACCGGCGGGCAGGAGCAGCACGGTGCCCGTGGTGGCGCGCAGTCGCCACCGGTACAGGCGTGCGGCGCCGAGCATGGCGAGGACGATCGCGCCCGTCGACAACACGAGCGCGATCGTGAGCACCACGTATTCGAGGCGGAGGCCGGTGAGCCATCCGCCCGCGTAGACGATGTACGTCCACGCGGTGGAGGTGTTGGCCTCCACGCGCTCCCCCGCGTTGAACACCGGCCCGTTGCCGGCGAGGAGGTTGCGCACGGTTCGCAGGACGATGAGACCGTCGTCGGCGATCCAGCGCCGCTCCCACGCTCCCCAGAACATCAGGAACGCGGAGACGACCACACCCGCGGCGAACACACCGCCGGTGAGGCGGTCACGCCGAACGGGCCCGACCGTACTGGACGGTCCGGCCTCGGTGTCGTGGACGCCGTGCACGACGTCAGAAGAGGTAGACAGCACCGCCGACCACCAGGATCCACACCACTGCGAGCAACTGCAGCACCCGGTCCTTCAGGGCGATCTCCTCGGGTTCGCCGGCTTCACCGCCGTCGACGTCGACCGCGTAGCGCAGGATGGCGACGACGAACGGGACCATCGAGATGGCGTACCAGTTGGAACCGGCCACGTTGTCCTGTTCGAACGCCCACAGGCCGTAGCAGAGCACGACCGCCGTCGCCGCGACGGTCCACACGAACCGCAGGTAGGTCTCGGTGTAGTACTCGAGCGACTTGCGGATCTTCGCGCCGGTGCGGGTTGCGAGGCGCAACTCGGCGTACCGTTTGCCGGCCGCCATGAACAGCGACCCGAACGCCATGATCAGCAGGAACCACTGCGACAGCGGGATCTCGGCGGCCACGCCACCGGCGATGGCACGGATCAAGAAGCCCGACGAGACGATGCAGATGTCGAGCACGGCCTGGTGCTTGAGCCCGAAGCAGTACGCGAGCTGGATGCCGATGTACACCGCCATGACGACGGCGAGCTGCCAGTTCGCGATGAACGACAGCGCGATCGAGCCGACGAGCAGCACCGTCGCGAGGATGTACGCGAGTCGCACCGGGAGCACGCCGGCCGCGATGGGCCGGAACCGCTTGGTGGGGTGTGCACGGTCGGCTTCGACGTCCATCGCGTCGTTGACGAGGTAGATGCCCGAGGCGGCCATACAGAAGACGACGAAGGCGAGCGCGACGGGCAGCAGCACGTCGACCTGGGTGACCGAGCCGGCCGCCATCGGGGCCGCGAGCACCAGGACGTTCTTCACCCACTGTCGGGGACGGACCGCCTTGACGATCCCGGCGCCCAGGCTCTTGGGCGCCTCCTTGACGGGCGCCGGTTCCTCGCTCATCGATCTCCCCACTTCGTCTCTGCCCGCGCCACGACGGCCGCGGACGCCGCACCGAGTGCCGCACCCGCCAGTACATCCGTCGGATAGTGCACGCCCAGCACCAGGCGGGACAGCATCATGGGCGGCACGAGCACCGCGGGAAAGGGTAGCCCGGTGGTGCGGGCGAGTAGCACGGCCGCCGCAGTCGTGGACGTCACATGCGACGACGGGAAGCTCAGCCGGCTCGGCGTGGACACGTTGACCTGCACCGTCGGGTCCACCGGCCGCGGACGGCGCACGACCCGCTTGATGACGACGGACGCCGCGTGGGCACCGAACGCGCCGACCGCCACGCTCGCCCACTTGCGGCGACGGGGACGGTCGACGAGGGCGCCGGCGGCGCCGATCGCGATCCAGCCGAGAGCGTGCTCACCGAAGTGCGACATGCCGCGGGCGATCGTCGTCGCTGCGGGTACGGCACCGGCGGTGGCCTGGACGGTCTGCAGCACCCGCACCTCGGTGTCGGTGCTCTTCCAGTGACGTGCAGCCGCAGTGCCGGGGTCAGTTGCCGATTCCGAAGACACGCTCCCACTCCTCCTTGCTGGTCAGGGCGGGAACCGCGTCCCGGTACCGCTTCTTCATCTCGGGGAACCGGCGCGCGAGTTCGCGTCGCAGCCTGAGCGCCTCGGTGAGCAGGGCCTGGGCCTGAGCACGGTCGCGCTTACGGTAGACGACACCCCGACCGTCCGCCGTGGTGACCGTCACGCCGTCGACCTGCGAGAGCAGGAACCACCGCGCGTCGATGGTGGGCACGTTCAGCTGCGGCCGCTCGTGGTGCTCGCGGTTCTCGGGGCGCACGTTGTGCAGCACACCCTTCGCGAGACGCCTGACCTTCGCGACCGCACCCTCGGGCAGTCCGACGGCCCCGACCTCGGCGCCGGATGCCATCGGCAGTTCGGTCGACGACGGCAGCACCACGGCGTCGGGGAAGTTCTTCCGGAGCGCGTGCACCTCGCCGAGGGCACGCGGCAGCAGCTCGAACAGGTTCTCCGGACCGGCGAGGAAGTCCTCGATGGCCTTGTTCTGGATCGCGACCGTCGAGTACTCGAGACACACGAGGTGCTTGATCGTGGCCTTGATCGTGTCGAGCACCATCGGCTTGGCGTCGCCGTGCTGGTGCAGCGCGGCCACGACGAGCCGGTTGCGCAGATGGAAGTACGCCTGCCAGTCGATGGCGTCGTCCTTGTCGCTCCACGCCATGTGCCAGATCGCGGCGCCGGGCATCGTCACCGTGGGGTAGCCGGCGTCCCGTGCCCGCAGGCCGTACTCGGCGTCGTCCCATTTGATGAACAGCGGCAGGGGCTGGCCGATCTCCTCCGCGACGACACGCGGGATCATGCACATCCACCAGCCGTTGAAGTCGACGTCGATGCGTCGGTGCAGGAGCTTCGAGTTCTCCCGGTCGCGCAGCGGCTTGGTGGAGAAGTCGTGGTCGTACTCGACGTTCGGCGCGGCACCCCACATGAAGTTCGAGCGGTGGATGACCTCGCCCATGGTGTGCAGGTGGCTGCGTTCCTGCAGGTTGAGCATCTGCCCGCCGACGAGCATGGGCTTCTTCGCGAATCGCGACAGGGCGAGCGCGCGCAGGATCGAGTCGGGTTCGATCTCGATGTCGTCGTCCATGAACAGGATGTACGGGCTGGAAGTGGTCTTCAGCGCCTCGTACATGATGCGGCTGTAGCCGCCGGAGCCACCGAGGTTGCCCTGGTCGTGGATGACGAGACGGTCGCCGAAGGGTTCGGCGGCCTCCGCGAAGTCGGCCTCGTCGCGAACCTTGCGGGTGCCCTGGTCGGGGATGATGACGGCGTCGACGACGTCCATCACCAGCGGGTCGGACGCGAGCGCACGCAGCGCCTTCACGCAGTCGGCAGGGCGGTTGAAGGTCGGGATGCCCACTGCGACCGAGGCGTGTCCGGGCGCCTCGACAGGTGCGTACCAGCCGGCGGCGTGCAGCGTGACCTCGCTGTCGGTGGTGACGTCGAACCACAGCCAGCCGCCGTCCTCGAACGGCCCCAGGTCGGCTTCGATCTCGACGACCGTGTCGGACCCGCGGAACTCGCGGCCGGTGACGTGGATGCGGCTCGAGTCGGCCTTGCTGCGGTACAGGTCGACGCGGCCGTGGCCGGTGAGTTCGAGTCGCAGCACCACCGAGCCGAGCGTGCTCCAGCGACGCCAGTAGCTCGCCGGGAAGGCGTTGAAGTAGGTGCACAGCGACACCTCGGACTCGGCGCCGATCGCCAGCGTCGTCCGGCTCGTCGCGTGGGCGCGACGCGCGTTGGTGGGCGACTCCTCGAGGTAGAGCGTGCGCACGTCGAGGGGCTCGCCCGGGCGCGGCAGGATGATGCGCTGCAGCAGCGACCGGCCGAGCAGTTCGTCCTCCGTGGCGGGGGTACTCGCCGCCTCGTGCTTCGCGACGGCCGCGTGCTTCGCGGCGCTCACGAGGCGTCCCCGGCGATGGGCGCTCCCGAGTCGAAATGCGGGGCGAGGACGTTGTCGAACATCGACAGCGCGCTCGCGATCGCCATGTGCATGTCGAGGTACTGGTAGGTGCCGAGCCGGCCACCGAAGAGCACCTTGTTGTCCGCGGCTTCCTTCTTCGCGAGGGAGCGATAGGCGTTGAGTTTCTCGCGGTCCTCGGGGGTGTTGATCGGGTAGTACGGCTCGTCGTCGTTCTCGGCGAAACGCGAGTACTCACGCATGATGACCGTCTTGTCGGTCGGGTAGGTGTCGCGCTCGGGGTGGAAGTGCCGGAACTCGTGGATGCGGGTGTAGGGCACGTCGGCGTCGTTGTAGTTCATGACCGGGGTGCCCTGGAAGTCGCCGGTGGGCAGCACCTCGGTCTCGAAGTCGAGGGTGCGCCATCCGAGCCGGCCCTCGGAGTAGTCGAAGTAGCGGTCGAGCGGGCCGGTGTAGACGACGGGGGCTTCCGGGCTCGCGGCACGGACCTCATCGCGCACCTCGAACCAGTCGGTGTCGAGCCGGACCTCGATCCGCTCGTTCTCCGCCATGTTCTCCAGCCACGCCGTGTACCCGTCGACCGGCAGGCCCTCGTAGGTGTCGTTGAAGTAGCGGTTGTCGAAGGTGTAGCGGACGGGCAGCCGGGCGATGTTGCCGGCGGGCAGTTCCTTCGGGTCGGTCTGCCACTGCTTGGCCGTGTAGTCGCGGACGAACGCCTCGTACAGGGGGCGGCCGATCAGGGAGATCGCCTTCTCCTCGAGGTTCTTCGCCTCGGCGGTGTCGATCTCGGCGGCCTGCTCCTTGATGAGGGCGCGTGCCTCGTCGGGGCTGAAGTACCGGCCGAAGAACTGCGACACCAGTCCGAGACCCATCGGGAACTGGTAGGCCTGGCCCTTGTGCATCGCGAACACGCGATGCTGGTAGCCGGTGAAATCGGTGAACTGGTTCACGTAGTCCCACACCCTCTTGTTGGAGGTGTGGAACAGGTGGGCACCGTACTTGTGGATCTCGATTCCGGTTTCCGGTTCGGGCTCGGAGTATGCGTTGCCACCGAGGTGGTGGCGACGCTCGATCACGAGCACTCGCTTGCCGAGCTGCGTGGCCGCGCGCTCGGCGATCGTCAGTCCGAAGAATCCGGAGCCGACGACGATCAGGTCGTACTCACCGGTGGAGGGCTGGGGCGCTGATGCAGCAGTCACGGGAGACCAGGGTATGCGACTCCGTCGCGGAGGTGCCCTCTCGGTCCGGGCGGACCGAGAGGGCCGTCACACTCACACGTAGTAGGTGAGCGCGTCACGGACGAATTCGGCGCCCTCCCGTCCTCCGTAGTTCGCCGCGAAACGCTCGTCCTCGACGTACATGTCGGCGAGACCGAGCACGTACTCCCGCGGACTGCCCGCCGCAGTGCCGCCTCCCGGGGTGCCCGGAATCGACGACAGCCAGGCGACGTGCCGCCGCGCGAGGTCCTGCGCTTCGGGGCCCGCCGGGTCGAGACCGGCCCGGGCCGCCGCGATCCAGTCATGGTTCAGCTGCTCGACCTGCTTCATCCAGTCGTGCCTGGCGGCGTCGTCCATGCCCCGCCACCAACGATCGCCCGAGTCGTAGGCGTCCTTGCCCCACCGTTCGATGACCTCGTCCCGGTACTGCGTGTGGTCGAACCCGTCGAACACTTCGTCTGCCACGAGTTCCTCCCCTCTCTCCGTCTTCGCCAAGGTGGTGCGCACCGCCGCGATACGGCGGTCCAACTGCCGGCGCTCGTGTTCGAGCAGGTCGAGGTGGGTGCGCAGTGCGCTCGCGGTGTCGTCGTGACCGGCGAGCACGTCGCGGATGGCGGGCAGGGCCAGTCCCAGATCGCGGAGCAGCAGGATGCGCTGGAGACGCACGAGTGCGTCCTCGTCGTAGAACCGCATGCCGTTGCTGCCGGTGCGGCTCGGATGCAGCACCCCCACGTCGCCGTAGTGCCGCAGTGTGCGGCTGGTGACACCGGCGGCGCGTGCCAGTTGCTGGATCGACCATTCCCGCACGTGCCCACCTCCTTCTTTCCGGCTACGCCCAGCGTGCATCTTCACGTTGCGTCAATGTCAACCATCGTCGTCGCGGTGCCGGAACGCCACCGGCCGGCCGCCCTGTTCGGGGCGACCGGCCGGTCGAGATGTGCCGTCGGGTTACTCGGCGCTACCCGTGCTCGGGAACCAGTCCTTCAGGAAGCTCGCGTCGATGACCTGAGCACCGAGGTCCGGTGTCCACACGATCGCGCCGCCGGTGAAGATCCGGAACTTGCCGATCTCGTCGGGCAGCATCAGCTCGGGGCCGATGGGCGAGCCGAGCACGCTGTCGACGCCGCCGAGGTCCAGATAGGCCTGCTCGATGGGCGAGGTGCCGGTGCCGCTGCCGAAGGGATCGGTGCCGGTTTCGGGGCCGGGTTCGGGTGCCGGAGTGATCTCCGGGGCGTCCTCGTCGATGCCTTCCTTGACGGTGAACCAGTCGGAACGCAGTCCCAGCTTGGTCCGTGCCTCGGCGCCCGTCGTTTCGATGGTGCGGTCGGAGCCGACCACGCGGACCCGGGTCACGCGACCGCCTTCGGGTCCGAGATTGTTGCGGGAGAGCACCTCGAATGCCTGGAGGTCGCCGACGCCGAACTTGCTGCCGATCTCGGCCGCGGTGAAGGTCTTGGCCCATTCGCGGTTCGGGGCGACCTTGTCACCCTCGTCCTCGACGGGCGGGAAGGTGCCGCCGGCCGAGTAGCCGCCGGTGGAGGCGGAGAACTCGCTGCGCACGACCTCGCCGTCCTTCATCAGGACGGTTCCGCGGGTGGTGCGCACACCGTCGTCCGTGCGCGGATCCTCGACGCCCGACCCGCCGTAGACCTGACAGTCCGTGGTGTCGCAGGTCTGCCACTTCTCGTGACGCTTCTCGGCGAGGGCGTAGGACCGCGCGGCGATGGCCTGCGCCCGCAGCGCCTCGGCACCACCGGTGTCGGCCCAGGCGGGCAGCGCCTCGGCGGGGACCACGCTGCGCAGGTAGTCCTCGACGTGGAGGCGGTTGACGGTGCGCGGGGCGGTGCCGTCGAGCACCACACCGAGGGCACCGCGGTAGGTCTTGTCGTCCGAGCACATCGTGAGGTGCTCGTTCGCGGGACGGTCCTCGGCGAGGTCGATCGGGTCCACCCACGGCAGGTCGGTGGCTGCCTGCCACAGCACGTCGCCGCTGCAGCCCTCGGTGACGACGACGTTCGCGCCGCCGTCCGGGGTGGGTGTCAGGTGCGCGGCCTCGCCGGGCGCGAGTTGCTTACCGGCGACGACCATGCCGGCGTCGGAGTAGACGTCGAGGGTGTGGTCGTCGCGCGCCATGAGACGGACCGCGATCATCGCGTCGTCGACCGTGCCGAGTTCGGTGCCGCCGTAGTAGTGGCCGATGATCCGCTCGGCGGTCCACCCGTCCTGGGCGTAGCCGTAGGCACCCCACTGCCCCATGCCACGACCGTGGCCGTGACCGAAGCCACTGAACGTGAAGGGCGTGTCGGCCGAAACCGCTTGCACGACACCTGGTGCCGCCTGGTTGCTCTGGACGAGCGCGCCCACGCCGGCTCCGACGAGCAGCGCGGGAGCGACCCCGATCGCGGCGGCACGGGCGACGGAGGGACGCCATCCGTTGCGCAGCGGCCTGCCGAGGATGATGCGCCGCCTCCGGATCTTGCCTCTGCGCCCGATGGACTGTCGTGACATGACGTTGCTCCCTCGTTGTCGCTGTAGGCGCGAACTCGTGATCCGCGATATCGGACAATTTCGACCGATCCTCAAGCTCAGGTTGAGGCTTAAGGTTTGCTGCGTCTAGTGTGACAAGAGTGACGGAGCTAGGCAACAAATGTCACAGAAGCAACACAAGAATCACGAGTTACAGAACTTTCGTGTCCGAACCGGGCCACGGAAGCGACACGTAAGGGACGATCCGAAGTCGGAACCGTCCGCTGGAGCACCAACGACAGGGAGTAGCAAACAGTGCCGCATCGCCGCCCCAAGCCGTCGATCGTCCTGGGTGCCGTCGCCGCCCTGGCCGTCGCGACGCCCTTCGCCGTCACCGGGCTGACCAGCACCGCTCCCGAGATCCGGAATGCCAACGACACCGTCGAGGCAGTGGCACCCGATATCGCGGAAGTCGTGCTCGCCTCGGTGCCCGACCTGATCATCCCGCTCGAGGAGCTCACCGGTCTCAACCTGCCGGACCTCAGCCTGAAGGAGATCGTCGACGGGCTCCCGCAGATCACGACTGCTCCCGACCCGAACGGCGGACTCGTCCAGCGCGTCGGTGCGACCGTCAAGGAACTCACCCGCGACACCCCGTTCAGCCTCGTCGCGCTCGCCGCCGAGGACGTCGCCGCCACCGACGCGCTCATCCGCGCGCAGCAGGACGACGGCAGCTGGGGTCCCTGGACCGCGACCGAGCCGATCGAGACGCGCGCCGACGACGCCACCAGCGAGGGACGCACGGGCACGGAGCCGATCTACGTCGGTGCCACCCGTGCGGTGCAGGTGCTGCTGACGCCGCGTCCCGGCCCCGAACCGAATCTCGCCGGCGCGGAGGCCCCGCCGGCACCCGAAGCCCCCGCTCCCACTCCCGAGGCACCCGCCCCGGAGGCACCGGCGCCCGAAGCTCCTGCTCCTGCAGCCCCGGCGGAGGCCCCGGTCCCCGCCGACGAGGCACCCGCGCCGGTCGCTGCACCCGCAGCCGATGCACCCGATCTCGGATACGTGCCCGCGTCCTCGTCCAAGCCGCTGCGCGAGAACCCGCTGCAGGCGGCCGCCGAAGCGGTCAGTGCCGTGCTCATCTCGCCCGGCAGCAGCGAAGCGGACGCGCGACTCGAGGACATCGCGAGCCCGCTCGGTAACTCCGGCCTGAAGGTGATCACCCGCCAGCAGTGGGGCGCCGACGAGTCGATGCGCTGCCAGACCCCGACCTACGACGACTCCCTCGGTGGCGCGACCGTGCACCACACCGCGGGCAGCAACAACTACTCGAAGGCCGAATCGGCCGAGATCGTGCGCGCGATCTACGCATACCACGCACGCACGCTCGGCTGGTGCGACATCGGATACAACACCCTCGTCGACAAGTACGGCCAGATCTTCGAGGGTCGCGCCGGTGGTCTCGACCGCAACGTCCAGGGCGCACACGCGGGTGGATTCAACGAGAACACCCACGGCATCGCGATGATGGGCGACTTCTCGACCCAGGCCCCGCCGCAGGCCGCGGTGGAGTCGGTCGGCAAGTTCCTCGGCTGGCGTCTGGCCCGCGCGGGACTGAACCCCAAGGGCCGCACCACGATGTACTCCGAGGGCACATCGTTCACCCCCTACCCGCAGGGTGCGGCGGTGGATCTGCCGATCATCTTCGCGCACCGCGACGTGGGCAACACCAGCTGCCCGGGTGATGCCGGCTACTCGCAGATGGGCAAGATCCGCGATATCGCCGTCGCTGCGGCAAAGGGCGGTGGCGGTGGCACTGCCCCGCAGCCCTCGAACCCGTCGCCGTCGAACCCGCAACCCTCGAACCCGCAACCCTCGAACCCGTCGCCGTCCAATCCGTCGCCGAACGTGCCGGACATCAACGTCGGAGCGCTCGCCTCGGGCTCGGCCGACACCGCCGAAGGTGTCGTCGACGAGCTGATCCGCCTCAGCGGTCACCCGCTGGTCCAGAAGTGGCTCGCCGAGGGCGGCGAACTCGGACGGCTCGGACAGGCGGTGACCTCGATCCTTCCCGCGGTCAAGAGCGGTTTCGAACGAGTGAATTTCGTCAACGGGGCCATCTACACGTCACCGAACGGCGGCACGTGGACGGTACTCGGCGAGATCTACAAGGCGTGGGAGAAGAACGGACTCGACGCTGGTGAGCTGGGGTTGCCCACCAGCGACGAGTACCGGGTGCCGGACGGTTGGCGTTCGGACTTCGAGTTCGGCTCGCTGATCTTCAACGAGGTCACGGGTGTCGTCACCAAGGTGCTGCGCGCCTACGACGACGCCTACGACCAGGCGATGCAGGATCAGCCGGCCGACGTCGCAGGACCCGCACCCGAGGGTGCTCCTGCGCCCGGACCCGAACCGGCACCTGCGCCGGAACCGGCACCCGAACCGGCGCCCGCGGGCTGACCCGCAGCGCACCGGTAGGAACGAGTCACCGCCACCACCGTTCGAGAACGCGGGCCACCCCGTCCTCGACGTTGGTGGCGGTGACTTCGTCTGCGACCGACTTCGCGTCCGGATGCGCGTTCTCCATCGCCACACCGTGACGCGCTACCGACAGCATCGGGATGTCGTTGGGCATGTCGCCGAAGGCCACGAGATTCTCGTGGGAGACACCCAGTAGCCGGGCCATCTCCTGGAGACCGGAAGCCTTCGTGACCCCCGCCGCGGAAATCTCGATGAGCCCGTGGGTCGTCGAATAGGTCACGTCGACCAGCCCGTGCAGTTTCGGCACGAGAGCCTCCGCCATCTCCCGGCTGGTCGCGCCGGGGAGCCGGACGAGCAACTTGATGGCGGGCTCACTGATCACCTCGTGCTCGGCGAGTTCGGTGTTGTCCGGATTCAGCCAGGCATGTTCGTAACCGGGAGCGCTGACGAACTGCGGCGTCGCCGCGTCGTGGGCCCGATCCCCCACCCGCTCCGCGGCCAGACCGCAACCGGGAAGTACCGACGAGGCCACCTCGGCGAGCCACGCCAGTTCGTCGACCTCGAGCACCGCGGCGCTGAGCACACGGTCGGTGGAACTGTCGTAGAGCACGGCACCGTTCGCGCACACCGCCATGGGCGCGTAGCCCAGCTCTTCGACGACCGGCGCGATCCAGCGCGGCGGGCGGCCGGTGGCCAGGACGAACGGAACACCGGAGTCGACCACCGCATGTACCGCGGCGCGGGTCCGATCGGACACCTTCTCGGTGTCGTCGATCAGGGTGCCGTCCACGTCCGTAGCCACCAATCCGGGACGCACCGCGTCCGTGGAAGCAGGACGCACCGCGTCCGTGGAAGCAGGACGCACCGCGTCCGTGATGTGGTCCCGATACGGCTCTCGACTCGACTGTGCGTTCACTCCGTCATTGTGCCGAAGTACCGCGGTCGCCGCCTGCGTCATCGTTGCCGCTACCGGCAGCACCTTCACGGGCGGCACGTTCCCGGGCCTTCCGGGCGCGACGCTCGGCGGCCGCGGCCTCGTCCAGGGCGGTCGCCTCCTCGAGGGTCGGCGCGGATCCGCCCAGGCGGCGGGGCACCCAGTAGGCACCGTCCTCGTGGATGTAACCGTCCTGGACCCGGTGAAGCATCTTCTCCATGGTCGCGTGGAGCTGCGCGGTCATCTCCGCTGCCGGCTCGAACGGATGGATGGGGGCGCCCACCTCGATGGTGATCGGGGTGTTCGTACGTCCGAGCCGCTTCGGGTGGCCCTTCGTCCACACCCGCTGCGACCCCCAGATGACCATGGGGACCACCGGGACACCGGCTTCGTTCGCCATCCGTGCCGCGCCGGACCGGAACGCCTTGAGTTCGAAGCTGCGGCTGATCGTCTCCTCCGGGAAGACACCCACGAGCTGACCGGCACGCAGCGCCTCCACGGCGAGTCGGTAGGACTCGCCGGCGTCGCCGCGGTCGACGGGGATGTGCTTCATCGCGCGCATCATGGGGCCGGAGATCTTGTGGTCGAAGACTTCCTTCTTCGCCATGAAGCGGATGTACCGCTTGGTGACCCGGGCGGGGATCCCGGCGTAGGTGAAGTCCATGTAGCCGGTGTGGTTGATCGCGATGACCGCACCACCCGTCGCCGGGATGTTCTCCGCCCCGGTGATCGCGAACTTCAGCCCTTGCGCTGCGAAGAGCGTGCGGGCGACACCGATGATGGTCCGATAGAAGGGTTCCACGCCGGTCAGCCTAGCGGGGCCCGGTGGAGGAACGACCGTGATCATCGTCGAAAGGCCACTACTGTGCGCACCCTCGCCCGAAAGCCCGACGTACTCGCATTCGCCGGCCTCGCCGTCGCCGTGGTCCTCACCGTCGCCGGTTGCGAGGGCGACGGGCAGTCCGGCATCCCGACCGAGAGCCCGGAACCGACCGCGGCGGAAACCGTCGAGGAGACCACCCCCGCCGCGACGCCCGCGGTGGTCGTCGGGGACGTCCCCGGTAATCCCGCCGCCACCGCGGCGCTGCAGGCATGGACGAACGATCTCGTCGGCGGCATCGATGTGGTGGGCAAGTGCTGGACGATCGCCCCGGAACGGGCCCGGCAGATGTACGCCGACGTCGACGCGATCACCGCCGCGGTGCAGCAGCCGGGCAGGGACGGCCAGTACGCGGTGACGTGGTCGGCCGGTGGCATCGACCTGTCCGTCCTGCGCAGCGAGATCGCGTCCGGCTACGCGTGCCCGTACGTGAACCCGACCGGCGCGCCGGGCTACACCGACGAGGACGCCCGCTACGCCGTCGAACGATTCCTCGGACGGGCGATCGGCGCGCCGGTGGATCCGGACGACACCGAGGAGCGGTACCCACTGGTGTGCGAGGCGCGGGGCACGTGGGATCCCTGGGGCACCGGGAACCCCGGAGTGCCGCCGCTGGCCACCGATCCCGACGTCGTCGGCGACCTCGAATCCTTCGACGCCGCGGCCGCTTCCGTCACCCCGGTCTCGGAGGTGTACACGAATGTGACGATTCCGATCGTCGAGGCCGGTACACCCCGTGACCTGGTGGTCCTGCTCACCACGGGCAGCAACGGGTACTGCCTGGGCGCAGTGGACTGACGGGCGGCGCCTACTCTGGTAGGCGTCGGTCAGCACGTCAGGAGGGTACGAAGTGCAGATCACCAGCGTCGGACACGCCGGTTTCCACATCCAGACCGAAGCGGGGTCCATCCTGTGCGATCCGTGGGTCACGCCCGCGTACTTCGCCTCGTGGGTGCCCTTCCCGGACAACACCGGTCTCGACTGGGACGCTCTCGGCAACGTCGACTACCTGTACGTCTCGCATCTGCACAAGGATCACTTCGATCCCGACACGCTGAGCAAGCACGTCAACAAGGACGCGACCGTCCTGCTGCCCGACTATCCGGTACCGGACCTGCGTCGCGAGCTCGAGAAGCTCGGTTTCTCGAAATTCTTCGAGACCACCGACTCCGTCAAGCACCGGCTGCGGCACGGCACTATCGAGGTCGCTCCGCAAGCTCCGCTCTCGCCGGGCGATCTCGACATCATGATCATCGCGCTGCGTGCGCCGGCCGACGGACCGATCGGCGACTCGGGCCTGATCGTCTCCGACGGTGAGTCGACCGTGTTCAACATGAACGACGCGCGGCCGATCGACATGGACGTCATGCACGAGGCGTTCGGGAAGATCGACATCCACCTGCTGCAGTACTCGGGCGCCATCTGGTACCCGATGGTCTACGACATCCCGAAGAAGACCAAGGCCAACTTCGGCAAGCAGAAGCGCCAGCGCGGCATGGACCGTTGCCGCAGCTACATCGACCAAGTCGACGCGACGTGGATCGTGCCGTCGGCCGGTCCGCCGGTCTTCCTCGACGACGACCTGCGCGACCTCAACGACGACCACGGCGACGAGGGCAACATCTTCCCCGACCAGCAGGTCTTCCTCGAGCAACTGCGCATCCACGGCCGCGAGGGCGGTCTGCTCATGATCCCGGGTTCGGTGGTGGATCTGAAGGGCAGCGAGCACATGACGCTCACGCACCCGATCCCCGACGAGCAGGTCGAGGCGATCTTCACGAACAAGGCCGCCTACATCGAGGACATGGCGCAGCGCTTCGCTCCGGTGATCGCGGCGCAGAAGGCGGCCTGGGCTCCCGCCGAGGGCGAGCCGCTGCTGCCCGCACTCAAGGCGAAGTTCGAGCCGATCATGGCGCAGTCCGATCTCATCTGCGACGGCATCGGTTACCCGGTGGGTCTGGTGATGGGCGACGAGACCGTGGTGCTCGACTTCCCCAAGCGCGTCGTGCGCGAACCCATCGAGGGAGAAGGCAAGTACCGCTACGGTTTCCGTATCGCTCCCGAGCTCGTGCGCACGGTTCTGCGCGACGACGAGCCCGACTGGGTCAACACGATCTTCCTGTCCACCCGGTTCACGGCCTGGCGCATCGGCGGATACAACGAGTTCCTCTACACCTTCTTCAAGTGCCTGACCGACGAGCGCATCGCGTACGCCGACGGCTGGTTCGCCGAGGCGCACGACGACTCGGCGTCGATCGAGTTGGGCGGCTACGAGATCCAGCGTCGCTGCCCGCACCTGAAGGCCGACCTGTCGAAGTTCGGTGTCGTCGACGGCACCACGCTGACCTGCAACCTGCACGGCTGGCAGTGGGATCTCGAATCGGGCCGCTGCAAGACCTCGAAGGGTCACGAACTGCGCAGCACCAAGCTGTGATCCGCATCCGGTAGTCACCGCTCCCGTTCGGTCCCGGCGGGTCGCGCCGCGGGCAACAGCCTCGGCGCGACCACGCCCAACCCGACCAGCGGGAGCACCGTCACCGCGACCAGCGCCGCCATCGGCAACCACAGCGAGCCGATCGCGTAGGCGGCGAAGACCGCCACCGACAGCACCTCGCTCGTCAGGCCGACGACGGACGAGACGGTCGCGCGGGCACGACCGGACATCGTGTCCTGCAGGCGCGCCTCGGCGACGATCGCCGTGTTGTGCAGCGCGCCGTAGCCCACACCGATCGCCGTGAATCCGGCGATCCCCCCGGCGAGTGCACCACCGGCGATCAGTGCCGATCCGACGATCACGACGGCACCCATGGTGCGGCCGCTCATCGTCGCAGTCCGTCCGGCGGTCGCGGCACCGACCACCTGTCCGACGGCCGTCAGCGCGACCAGCACCGGCACGAATCCGGTCTCCGCTCCCGATTCGCGTGCGAGGAGAGCGAAGTACTCGTCGAAGGCGAGGCAGGCGAGCAGGGCGGCCGCGAGGACGACCGATCGTCGCACCACCCGGTCGGTGCGGATCTCGGACGTTCCCGCGCGCAGCGACGACATGTAGCGGACGAGGACGGTGTCGCCTCTGCCGGCGATCTCATCGGCCTCCTCCACCTTCGGTGCGGCGGGAAGCGTTCCCACGAGCGCGATGTCGACGACGGTGATCGCGACCGACACCCAGCCCACGAGCGCGTAGCCGCCGAGTTCGAACAGCGGTGCCGCCGTGAGGATCGCGACGAAGACACACGTCATCTCACCCGCGTTGGCGTATCCCATGATCGCCGCGTACCGGTGTTCGCACCCGCGCGCGGCGAGTTCGTCGTACACGAGGGCCTCGAAGGTGCCGGATTTCATCGACTCGCTGATGCCCCATAGGACGAAACCGAGCGCGAATCCCCAGTAACCGGGCCACACCAGCCACATCGTGAACGCTGCCGTGAGCAGGGCTCCGCTGCCGAACAGCAGACCGCGACGGGAGACGGTGTCGGCCCACGCACCCGACGGCACCTCGGAGACGAAGGCGACCACCGACCACAGGACGAACAGCGAGGAGATGGAACGGGTGTCGAGACCGTGATCCTCGAACAGCAACGCGTACAGGCCGTAGAGCGGCACGAACTCACGGACGGACGCGTACGCGACCACCCGCGCGGACAGCGAGGTCACCGGATCGGATCAACATCGACGGCGCATGCAACGAGAATGGCACGCCCGGCTCCACATGTCACCCCTCCGGAGGTGGGATACGGTCGGTCATCGTGAGCACGGACGAGCAACAGCAGCGGCAGCGTACCTACACGTGGGAGGACCCGGCACCGACGTCGGCGGCCAACCGCGACATGCACGGACTCGACTTCCTGCGCGGGCTGATGGACGGGACGATCCCGCACCACCCCACCTCCCGCACGCTCGGCTTCACCGTCACCGATGCCGGCGAGGGCTTCGCCGAGGTCACCCTCGAGCCGCAGGAGTTCCACGCCAACGCGGTGGGCAGCATCCACGGCGGCGTGCTCGCTACCCTCTTCGACACCGCGATGGGCTTCTGCGTGTCGAGCACCCTCGAGGCCGGGGTCGGGTACACGACCCTCGACCTGCAGGTCCGCTACGTGCGTCCGGTGCAGACCGGCAAGGGCGTCATCCGTGTGCAGGGCTTCTGCGAGCACACCGGACGTCGCACGGCGACGGCGCGCGGCGAGGCCCGTGACTCCGAGGGCCGCCTGCTCGCGACGGGTTCGACCACCTGCCTGATCCTGCGCTGACCTCTACGGCAGTCGGCGCGGGGCAGCGAACCGGCGGAGGGCAGGTGCCACCGGCCGTCCGCGCAGGAGACCCCGGACGCTCCCGGCGTCGATCGCCTTCCGGTACACCACGAGCGCCGCTTCCACCGCGGCGACCGTGAGGTCGATGTCGTCGTCGGTGTGGGCCGCCGACACGACGAACGACTGGCCCAGGACCCCGCGGTCGAGCAGTTCGGCGAGGAACAGCGTCCGGTACTCCTGCGAGGGCGTCCCGTCGGGTCCTCGCGTCGAGAACACCAGGCAGGACGGTCTGCCCTCGACCCGGACGTATTCGTCGAGTCCCATCTCCGCTGAGAGCGCGTTCACCGCGCTGACCAGGCGCGTTCCGGCGGCCTCCATCCGTTCGATCGGCCGCTCGGTCCCGTACGCGCGTACCACTGCGCGGAAGGCCGCGAGCGACGCCGCTTCCGGTCCGTGGGTGGTCGAGAGCAGGAAGACCCGTTCGGCGTCGGTCCCGAGTCCGCCGAGTTCCATGTACTCGCGGCGACCGGCGAGCGCGGAGATGGGGAATCCGTTCCCCATCGCCTTGCCCCAGCACGACAGGTCGGGCCGCACGCCGTAGACCGACTGCGCCCCGTGCTCCGACCAGCGGAACCCGGTGATCATCTCGTCGAGCACCATGAGCGCACCGTGGCGATCGCACAGCCGGCGCACTCCCTCGAGGAATCCGGGTGCGGGTTCTGTTGTGGCAGTGGCCGCTTCGAGGACGACGCACGCCACGGGGTGCGACGTGAGGGCAGCGTCGAGCGATGCGAGGTCGTTGTAGCGGAAGCGCAGCGTGAGTGATCGCGAACTCTCCGGGATGCCCGCGCTCATCGGCGTGGTGCCGATGAACCAGTCGTCGACGGAGAAGAAGGGGTGGTCGCAGACGGCGATGTGATCGCGCCCCGTGACGGCGCGTGCGAGACGGACCGCCGCGGTGGTGGCGTCGGATCCATTCTTGGCGAACTTGACCATGTCGGCGCCGGGCACGAGCGACAGGAAGTCCTCGGCCGCCTCGACTTCGAGGAGGGTGGGACGGCTGAAATTCGTCCCTCTGCGCACGGCTTCGGTGACGGCGTCGACGACCGGGCGGTAGCCGTGTCCCAGCGTCACCGACCGCAGTCCCATCCCGTATTCGACGTAGCGGTTCCCGTCGACGTCCCACACGTGTGCGCCGTTTCCGTGGGTGAGGACCGGCGTCATGTGTTCGGGATACTGGTCCGGACCACGGGCGTAGGTGTGGGCACCTCCGGGCACGAGTTCGTGGAGGCGCCGCTGGAGGTGGGCGGACCTGTCGAATTTTTCTGATAGGTCGACGGATTCGGTCATCGTCATTCTCCCGCGGGGGTTGCGTGATCGAGTCTGTGTGTTTCGCTGTCTGCGCTGCCGTCCGCGACCTTGGCCCACAGGTCGAGATCGCGCAGCCGTTCGTCGCGTGTGGTGATGCCTCGCATCCGTCCTTCGAGGGTGAGCCCGAGCGCCTTCGCGAAACCGGCTGCCACCGCGTTGCAGGAATCGACCCCGGTCTGCACCCGCTCGATGTTCAGCACCCCGAATGCCCGGTCGAGCAGCCATCCCGCTGCCTGCAGGAGCGCCCGGTGACTGTCGTCGCCGGTCGCGTCCACACGCAGTGTGGCGTCGCGCCGGACGAGATCGATCGGTTCGAAACCGACCGTGCCGAGGTGCCGGCCGTCCTTCTCCACGCGGTATCCGAAGGCGTGCCCCGACCAGCCCGCCAGCGGTGAACTCGGTTGCCACATCCCTTCCAGGACGGCGTCCTCCTCCCCGCAGTGTCGTCGCAACAGAGGAGGAGACAGGGCGTGGACCGGTCGCAGGATCAGCCCACCGACGTGGGCGGGTGCCGCTTGCAGCGCTGCGCGTCCGGGAGCCAGCCGTTTCGCGGTACCGAGCACGTACCGACAGCCGATCGCGAGACTTCTCGGCGAGATGCGCCGGTCGACCGAGCACACCGGTAGGACGAGGGGAACCGAGGGATCGGACCACTGCGCGGTCAGTCCCTCGCCGGGCACCCGATCGGCCGTCATAGCGAACAGGATGTGGTTCTTGCGACGGCCTCCTGCCGCGAAGGACTTCTTCATCGTCGCCTCCCGGACGAACCCGAGCCGGTCCGCGCCGCGGGCGGCCGGGAGGTTGTCGACACAGATCGGCGCGGTCAGCCGGTACAGTCCCAGGGCGGTGAACGCGTGGTCCATCAGGATCGATATCGCCAGGTGCCCGATGACCCGACCACCCACCGCCGAATCCATCCAGATACCCAGCTCCGCGGAGCGGCTCACGTGATCGATGCCGAACAGGTTGACCTGTCCGGCGAAACGCCCGTCGACTTCGATCACGAAGCCGCGCGACCGGCGGCAGGATCGCAGGTGCAGGCACTCCTGCACCCATTCGTCCTGGGTGTGCCGCGCCTCCCAGGACAGCGGACTGGTCGCCCAGAACGGTTCGATGATGGCCCGGTCGCGCAGCCGGATCCGGCGCCACTCCCGATGGTCCGAGAACCGCGGGGGCCGGAGCCGGACCACCTCCCCGGACCGCGCGACCGCGGCGAGTTCGGCGGAGCCGTGTTTCTCGGGATGGGTTCTAGGAATCGACACGGATATCTCTCCTCGTCCTGACGGCGGTTGCGACAAGTCGGCGGACCGTGCCGACCAGGTCGGTCGTGGCAGATCTCGCGAACACGCCGAGCGCCAGAAGATAGGCGGCTGCGAAGACGAGTGCGTCGAGTGCCAACAAGGCGACGGCGGCGAGGGTGGGGTGCGTATCGCTGTGTGCGAGATGGTGTTCGAACAACCAGAGCACGACCGTCGCGACTGCCGCGGCGGGCAGCGGGGGAAGGATCGCGCCGGCGAGCTGCGAGAGCGACACCGGGATGCATCTCCTGGCGAGGGCCATGACGACGATCCCCACGACGATGGCCGTGATCGACACGGACAGTGCTGCTCCGACGAGGCCGAAGAATCCGACGAACACGAGCAGGAGCGCCAGACCCACACCGACCTCGGTGAGCGTGTACCAGTTCAGCAGGCCCGTCCGGCCGCATCCCTTGATGATCTCCTCGCTCACGCAGATGAACGCCTTGCCGAGGCTGAGACCGGCCAGGGCGACGACCACCGGTCCGGCTCCGCGCCACGGCTCTCCCAGCACGACGACGACGGCGGGTGTGCCGGCAGCGATCATCAGTCCGGAACACGCGGCGGCTCCGATGGTCGCCCACTGCAGGGCGCGCAGATAGGCCGAGACGAGCCTGTCGGGGTCCTTGGCGATCCGTGAGAAGGCGGGAAACAGTGCGACCGACCCGATCTCGATGATCGCCATCGCCGGGATCCGGGCGATCCGCTGGCCGTACCGGAAGAAGCCGAGGTCGGAGGCGCTGAGCCCTCGGCCGACCACCACCGCCTCCGTCGCCGCCTGCACCCGCGAGCCGATCATTCCGAGCACGAGGGGTGCTCCGTAGCGGGCGAGTTCGCGCCAGAGGGCGAACGAGG
This sequence comes from Rhodococcus sp. GQ147, assembly GCF_059759155.1. NCBI lineage: Bacteria > Bacillati > Actinomycetota > Actinomycetes > Mycobacteriales > Nocardiaceae > Rhodococcus > Rhodococcus sp. GQ147. The sequence goes on along the minus strand of NZ_JCAXDU010000007.1, from coordinate 152,312 downwards.
CGCGGCCGCGACCCGGCCGCCAGCTGGTGATCGTCCAGACGGACACCACCAGGGTGATGTACGAGACGTAGGTGCCGGCGACCATGCTCCACACGCCCCAGCCGAGGGCGGCCGTCGACACCGCGACCGTCGCGTAGCTGACGGCGACGGCGGGACCGACGATCAGCCGCCTCTTGACGCTGAATTCGCGTTGCAGCATGGCTTCCGGCACGTTGGCGACCGAGTAGACCAGCAGTACTCCGGAGGTCGCGGCGGCGACCAGCCCGGCGGTGGTGCTGTCGAAGATCGCCCCGATCACGGGTGCGGCCGCGAGCGCGCCGATGCTCATGACGATCCCGGCCAGCAGGGTCACGCGGAAGACGGTCTCGGCCGCGTCGGCGACGTCGGTGTCGCGCTGGATGAGCCCCGACCGCAGTCCACCTTCGACGAATGTTCCGAAGAAGGTCGTGAGAACCGTTCCCGCGACGAAGATCCCGATCTCGGCCGGAGTGAGCAGGCGTGCGAGGGCGACGGTCTGGGCGAGCGAGACCAGTTCGCAGAAGAGCAACGCGACAGTCGACGCGCCGGCCACCCGTCCGATCGAGGACATCAGCGACCGACCGGACGGGCCGGTCTCCACCGTCCGGCTCGCAGGGTCCGTCTCGTCGGGGGTCGTGCTGCTCACTCCGGCGACATCCTTCCGACCTGTACTGCTCGGTGATCCCAGGGGTCTCAGTGGTTCTCGACCCGCGCCCGTTCGGCGAGCGCGAACACGTGTTCGAAGGCCACGTGTCCCAGGCGGATCTGCTCCCGGGCACGGGCACGCAGACGACCGCGGACCTCGTCCGCCTGCTGCCAGGAGGTGCGCGTCGCATCCGCGAGTTTGCTTCCGAGCGCGGGATCGTCGAGGTGCAGCAGGGTGACGCCACCGCCGAACATGTCCTCGAGGCCGCGGAACTTGTCGTCGTAGTAGCGAGTCGATGACAGGGCGACCACAGGGATTCCCCGCGAGAGCGCGAACACCGCGAGGTGGTAGGCACCGGTCACGAGGACGCGGCACCTCGACACCTGTTCGACGAGCCGTCCGGGCGAGGTGTACCGGGACGGCGGTTCGGCCACCGAGTCCGCTCCGCGCACGATGGGCAGCGTCGAACGGCGGTCCTGGGAACGGTATTCCGCGATGATCAGCGGCACCAGCGTCGAGGAGTACTCGGTGGCCACGGCCTGCACGACCCTGCGGACGGTGTCGCGGGCGATCTCCGAGACGGGGGCGTAGGCGGCGAGACGCAGGCACACGCCGAGGTCGGTTCCGGGGCCGGTGTCGCATTCGGTGTAGGCGAGTTCGATCGCGTCGTCGCCGGTGACGAGGATTCGATCGTCCGGCACACCGGCCCGTTCGAGGATGGCCGGGCCGCGAAGGTTCTCCCGCAGGGAGACGAAGTCGACGCGCGGCATCACCTCGGCCGCGCGTTTCTGCAGGAGGGGGTCGTCGAGCGGTCCGAGGCCCTGGCCGACCATGGCGACGGGAACACCGTGGTCGCGGGCGTGCTCGATGAGGGTGAAGACACGGTGGGCCTGGGCGGCATCGGAATCGGTGATGTAGCCGCCTCCGAGCACGAGCAGGAGGGAGGCCTTCTCGACGGCGGCCGCGCTGCCCGGGTGCACCGGCCGGCGAGCGGCCGCCTCACTCGCGGAGACGGGCGCTTCCACCGCCTGTTCGGACGGGAGACGCGCGCGGACGAGCCGCTCGAGCCGCCGGCGCAGTCCGCGTGCCTTCTGCGGGAACCACACCCGGAAGCGGACCATGCCGAGGGCGATCGGGCCGACGATGTGCGGTCCCAGTGCGGCGAAGAAGTCCTCGGCGACCGTCGGCTCGGCCCATGGGTCGGTCGAGAGGACGGTGATCCCCTTCGCCGTCGGGTGGTAGGCGCGGAGCAGGAGCGGGACGTCGGTGAGCACGCCGATCTGCGCGTCGGGCCATCTGCGACGTAGGCGCGTGATCGTGACCTCGAGCATCGCCAGGTCGCCGTTGTTGCGAAGCCAATACTCGCTGCTCTCGATAAGAATGCGGACCGGTCGCGTTGCCGGTTCCTCCGAGTGCAGTCCGAAATGATTGTCGATCATCCGATGATCCGATCCTCGATGAGAGAGGGTCCGGGAGTCCCCGGCGGTGCGGTGTAGCGAAGCATACCCAGAATCAGGCTCATGGGTGCTGTTCGCATCCATAGTCCATCAAAATTGGGATTTAACAAACTGGAGCTCTGTTCTATCGTGTAAAAAGAGACTAAGAGATTGTTTTAAGCGTCGTCTCCCGAGGACCTGGGGTACCCCATGACACACACGAGCACCACTACCGACGCCGATACGCTCGGCACGGCGACGACCGTCGGGATCCAACTTCAGCGCATCCGCCACTTCTGGCCCCTCGTCCTTCTCATCACGCTCGGGGCCGTGATCGCGTCGGCCGTGAGCACCTACACCGCCGAGCCGAGTTACACCGGCCGGACGGTGTTGATCGTCTCCTCGCCGGGACGTGTCCCCGAGGAGGACGCCGTCATGGTGCGGGGCTACATCGACCTGTTCAACGATCCCGCCTACCAAGCGCGACTTCGGGATTCGACCGATCTCCCGCCGGGCACGACCTTCGAGGCACGCACCGCCGCCGCGAGCTCGATGATCTTCGTCGAGGCGACGGCCGGTACCGATGTGGGAGCCAAGGACGCCGCCCTTGCCCTGGCCACGAACTTCCGGTGGGACGTCGACGCGGTGCGGCGGGCCGAGAAGGATGCTTCTCTCGATGCACTCCGCAGCCAGCTGGACGAGCGGCGCAGACTGCTCACCGAGGGCGCGGACCCCGCCTACACCACCCAGCGGATCATCGAACTCGAGACGCTGATCCAGCAGTTGCAGGGCGATTCGACCAACCAGCTCCAGATCCTGCAGCCCGACGCCGGCATCGCGATGTCGGAACCGAGCATGTCCCGCAACGTGCTGGTCGGACTCCTCGGCGGCCTCGTCCTCGGCTCCGTCGCCGCAGTTCTCGCCGCCCTGTTCTCCCCCACCCTCGGCACCTCCCACGACGTGCACACGAGGACGGGAGTGAATCCGCTCGTCGAGATCCCCCGCGGGGGAAGCCGGCGCAAGGGCCGCGCGCGACATCTCGGTTTCGTCCGCCTCGCGACCCGCGCCGGACACCGCCAGGTACCGCGGCCGGGGACCCTGGCCGTCGTCTCGCCGACCCGCACACCGGCGACCGGCCAGGTTGCACGGGCGATCGCCGAGTTCTGGGCCGGTGAGGGCGAGCGCGTCGTCCTGCTCCACGCCGACATGCACACCGCCACGGTGCAGGAACGCACCGCCGCCGACAACGCCGTCACGGTACGCACGGCACTCGTCCGGGATCTGCTCGACGACCCGGACGCCCCGCTCGACCGCGAACGGTTCACCCACCTCCTGCGACGGCTCCGGGCCGATGCCGACCTCGTGATCGTCGAGGTCCCGCCGCTCACCGAGGATCCCTTCGCCCACTCCGCGTGCGTCGTGAGCGACCGGACCGTGCTCGTCCTGGATCGGCGCTCGGGCCGGGTAGGTCTCACCCGCGAGGCCGTCGAACTGCTCGCCGACGCCGAACTGCTCGGCGCGGTCCTCGTCGACCCCCGCACCGGAAGCTCGCTCGTCCGCCGTCTCTTCCGCCGCAACAAGCGGGGCGAGTCCCTCGCCACGGTGCGCTACGAACGGATCGACAACCTCGGCCCCGACACGACGACGATCTCGTCCAACGGCCACCATCCCGACCGGGACGCCGCGACACTGCTGTCCGGCAAGCCGGGTGCGACACCATGACCACCGCAGGAGCTGTCCGGCCGGGCATCCGATCGTCGGGAGCCCGGTTCGGACGCGCGGCGCTCACGGCCGCCACGGCCGCGGGCCTGCTCGTCGCCGCGGCCCTGGCCGCATTCGTCCTCCCGGGCGAACTGCTTGCGCTGATCCTGCCCGGGGCGGTGGGACTGGCCGTCATCGCCGCGGCGGTCTACCACCCGGCCACCGCGGTGCTCGTGCTGATCGTCGCAATGTTCTTCCGGCTCCCCACACCCGAGATCCCCATGCTGCCTGTCGATCTGTTCGTCTTCCTCTTCGCGGTCGCGCTGGGGTCGTTCGGGCTCTGGATCACCGTGCGCCCCGATCGCATCCGGCAGCTGGGCATGCTCGAGATCTTCATGGGCCTGTTCGTCCTGTGGAACTTCTGGTCGATGTTCGCCTCGCACCGCTTCCCCGCGGTGGTTCCCCTGACGAGTCAACCCACCTCGGTGTCCCGCTTCATCATCATCGGCACGGTCATCCCGTTCGCCGTCTTCGTCATGGGCCGCCTGAGTTTCGATCGGGAGCGTGCGGTGCGAGGCATGCTCTGGACCGTCACCGGCATCGCGGCGTTCTCGGCGATGATGAGCATCTTCCAGCTCAAAGGTCCGACCGCTCTGGTATGGCCGCGCTACATGCTCGAGAATGAGCACTGGCCGGGCCGCGCGGTGGGTGTCACCAATCAGCCCGTCGGCAACGGGACGATCCTCATCTTCGGATTCATCGTCACGGTCGTCCTGGCTTCTCAGAAATCCGAACCCGTCTGGCTCCGGCGCCTCGCCGCCGTGATCGCCGCGGCCTGCGCCTACGGCGTCTTCCTCACCTACACACGCGCGGTGTGGCTGGCGTTCGGGATCGTCGTCCTCGTCGGACTGCTGTGCGCCCGCGACTTCCGCCGCGCTTTCGCCCTGACGGCCACGGCGATGGTGGTCGCCGTCGCGATGAACTGGTCGACCTTCACCAGCGCCGACCGGAAGGCCGGCGGGGTGGGTTCGACGAGCGAGATCCACGACCGGCTCAATGCGATGGCGACGGCCTTCTGGGCGATCCGCGAGGAACCGCTCACCGGATGGGGTGTCGCGCGTTTCGTGTCCGTCAACACCTTCTTCCACCGGGCGTGGGGACCGAGCATCCCGTGGGAGGGCGGATTCGGTATCGACGCCCACTTCACGGAACTGGGGATCTTCGCCGAACTCGGCATCGTCGGTGGTCTGTTGTGGATCACGGTGCTCGTGCTGCTCGTCGTCCAACTCGTCCGCGCCTACCGCAGGTTGCCACCGGGCCGGCTCACCGGGCAACCGCTCGCGATCGCGGCCGTCCTCGCCGTGCTGTGCCTGCTCGTCACCGGGTTCACCGCCGAACTCCGCAATTTCGATGTCACCAATGCGATGGCACTGCTCATCGCCGGTGTGGCGATCGGATGGTCCGACCGGTTCGTCCCGCGGAAGTGGGATCCCGAGAGATCCCCGGAGGAGGTCTCGTCATGAATGCCCCACGGGTGCTGTGGGTCTCCACCAGCACATCGACCCGAGGCGGTGTCGCCTCGTTCGTTCGCACGATGCAGGGCACCGATCTGTGGAGCGACTGGCATATCGAACACATCGGCACCCATCGCAACGGTTCGATCCCCCTCCGGATCGTCGCCTTCGCCGTCGGGCTGGTCTCGTTCACCTACACGGTGATCCGGAGGCGACCCGACGTCGTACACCTCCACACCGCCTCGTACGGGAGCTTCGTCCGGAAGGCCACGCTGGCGTGGATCGCACGCGCTGCCCGCATCCCGGTGATCCTCCACGTCCACGGTGCCGAGTTCCACCGCTTCTACTCCCTGTGCCCCAAGCCCGCCCGGGCCGTCATCCGCGCGACCCTCACCGAGGCCGACGCGGTGATCGCACTCGGGGAGAGGTGGGCGTGCCGCCTGCAGGAGATCGCACCTCGCGCCCGGATCATCGTCGTGCCCAATGCCGTCCGGCCCCGGACGCCCGTTTCCCAACTGCCGGACGGGCGACCGGTGAACGTGCTCTTCCTCGGCGAGGTCGGTGAACGCAAGGGCACCTTCGTCCTGCTCGAGGCATGGGCGCGACTCGCGCACGAAGGAGTCGTCTCCGGCACGCACCTGACGATTGCGGGTGACGGCGCCGTGGACGCGGCCGCACAGCAGGTCGCCGAACTCGGAATCGACGACACCGTCACCATCGCGGGATGGGCGGCGCCGGAAAAGGTTTCCGGACTGCTCCGGGACAGCCGCATCCTCGTGCTCCCGTCCCGGAACGAAGGTCAGCCGATGGCGATCCTCGAAGCCATGGCGGCAGGATTGTGTGTGGTGGCCAGTCCGGTCGGCGGGATACCCGATCTCGTCGACGCCGATTCGGGAATTCTCGTCCCACCCGACGATCCCGACGCCCTCGCCGTCGCCCTCCGGAAGGTCGTCACCGACGACGCGGAGCGGGCCCGTCTCGGTGCCGGCGCCTGGCGCCGGGTGTGCACGGAATTCGACGTCGACGTCGTGTCACGGCGTTTCGACGCCCTCTACAGAGAGGTCGGCAGATGTCCCGTCCGCTGCGACTGATGTACGTCGTGCCGGATCTCGGTGTGGGCGGCGCCGAACGGCACGTCACCACCCTGCTCCCCCGACTCGACCCCCAGCGCTTCACCTCGTGCGCCGTCTGCATCGGAGAACCCGGCGCGCTGTTCTCCGACCTGGTGGACTCGTCGATTCCCGCAACGGCGCTGCGCAGGACAAAACGACAGATGGTGCGTTCCCTCGTCGATCTGGTGCGGGAGATGCGCCGGTTCCGTCCCGACATCGTGATCACTCGGGGATACAACGCCGAGACGCTGGGACGGGCTGCGGCCTTCCTCGCCCGGGTTCCGCACGTCGTGGTGTGGGTTCACCACTGCGGTGATCCCGAACCTCGCGGCCCGCTCCGGCGACTGATCGACCGGTGCCTCGATCCGATCACCGATTCCTATTTCGGTGTGGCCGAGGCCCAGCGCGCATTCATGACCGACGATCTCGGCTACCCACCCGAGAAGATCACCGTCGTGCACAACGGGGTCGATCCGTCACTGTACGACACCACCGACGATCGCCGCGTGCTGCCCGAACTCGGCGTGCCCGCGGATGCTCCCACCGTCGGGATCGTGGCGGCACTGCGTCCGGAAAAGGACCACGCCTGTTTCCTCCGCGCCGCACGGCGGGTCGCCGACGTGCGGCCCGACACCCGTTTCCTTGTCATCGGCGACGGGCCGTGCCGCGAGGACCTCGAAGTGATCGCCGACGCCGCCGGTCTGCGCGCGAACGTCGTCTTCACCGGTGCACGCGGCGACATTCCCCGCATCCTCCGCGCCCTGGATCTCGTCGTCCTGTCGTCGTACAGCATCGAGTGCTTCCCCATGGCTCTGCTCGAAGCCATGGCATCCGGCCGTCCCGCGGTGTGCACGGCCGTCGGCGGTGTCCCCGAGATGCTGGTCGACGGGGTCACCGGCCGACTCGTCCCTGCCCGCGACGAACGAGCACTCGCCGACGGGATGCTCGAACTGCTCGACGATCCCGAACTCGCCCGCAAGATGGGGCGGGCCGCGCGGGAACGCGTGGAATCGGAGTTCACACTCCACCGAAGTGTCGAGGGCGCCCAGACCGCCCTCGTGGAAGCCGCACGGTCCGGAATCGTGCGACCCGCACGGTCCAGAATCGTGCGACCCGCACGGCCGACGGAGCGAGCCGATCGGACGGATCCCGTCCGCCTCACGCTCGTGCTGGACCAGACGTTCGTCGGGGGCGTCGAGGTCCTCATGCTCGAGGTGTTCCGGCACCTCGATCCGTCGGTCGTGCGCCCCCGTCTGGTGTGCCTGCGCGAAGCCGGTCCGCTCGCCGAGGAATATCGGCGCGCGGGATTCGAGGTGGAGGTCGTCCCCCGATCCGGCCGCTACGATCCGCGCCGGTTGACACGGCTCGTGCGGATGCTGCGTACCGACCGCACCGACGCCGTGCTCGTGACACACCACCACCATGCCGCCCTGGCACTCGGTAGACTGGCGGCGCGACTGGCCGGGACACCCACGAATCTCGTTGCCGCACACGACATGGATCTGACGAGCATCGGCAAGCGGTGTCTTCCCCGGTGGGTGGTGTCCACCCTCTTCCTCTCCGATGCCCTCGTGCTGCTGGGACCGCGCCAGGGCGACTATCTGCGCCGCGAGGAGGGGGTCGCCCGCCGGCCGTGGTCCCGCACGCGAGAAGTGGTCATCACCAACGGGATCGACATCGGTGAGCCACCCACCGAGGAGGACCGCGACCGGGCCCGCGCAGCGCTCGGGCTGTCCCCCGACGCGTTCGCCGTCGGTATCGTCGCGCGGTTGAGCCGTCAGAAGGCACACCAGGTGCTGTTCGAAGCGGTGCGGCTCGCCGCACACGCCCGTCCCGAGCTGCAACTGCTGGTCATCGGTGGGGGCGAGAGGGAATCCGAACTGCGTTCGCTCGCCGATGATCTCGGTATCTCCGGTCGGACCGTGTTCACAGGTGTGCGCCGCGACGTCCGGGCACTGCTGCCGGGACTGGACGTGTCTGCGCTGTCGTCCGTCCACGAAGGTGCACCCATCACCGTCATCGAAGCCATGGCCGCCGGGCTTCCGGTCGTGGCCACCGAATGCGGTTGCCTGCCCGACATGGTCACCGACGGGACCGACGGCTTCCTCGTCCCGGTCGGAGACGCCGCAGCACTCGCGGAACGATTGTGCGTGCTGGCCGCCGACCGGTCACTCGCCCGCCGCCTCGGCGCGAACGGCCGCGAACGCGCGGAACGCGAGTACCGGATCTCCCGGACCGCACGGTCGTTCGAGGCCCTGCTCGACGAACTGACGGCCCGGTCGAGCTGACGGGCAGATCGACCGGTCAGTCCGTCCGCAGGAGGATGAGGCCGTCCAGCGGTTCGAGCACCACCTCGTCGGTGACGCTGCCGTCGTTGACGCTCGGGTCCTGCGTCCCCTGCAGGTGACGGTAGGGGCGCTCGAGGTACACGTGTTCGGCATTGTCCCCGCTGTTCACGAGGACGATCCCGTTCTCGAAGTCCCGGCGGAGCACGGTCCGTCCCGCGTCGCCCTGCAGGCCGACCTCGGAGACGGGCAGGCCCAGATAACCAGGGCCGAGTCCCGCCCCGTCCATCTCGTCGTAGTAGGCGGTACTGCCGTAGTGCAGGAGCATCGGCGCCCAGTAACCGTCTCCCAGGAGCGTGGCCGTGAGAAAGAAGCGCGCTCGTCGATAGGTGTCGGCCACACTCCGGCCCGTCCCCAGACGGTCGATCGTCATCCACACTCCCGGCGATCGGTGTCCTCCGCCGGCACTCGTCTCGAGATAGCGGTCGAGGTCCATGCCCGGGTCGCGCTCGACCATCGGATCCGCGAAGCTCTCCCAGGCCCGCCCGTCGAGCAGGCCGTCGACCGGGCTGCGATCGCCGTTCGCGACGATGATCGCGTCGGGCATGCGCTCCCGCATGATCCGCTCCGCCACGGTGAGTCCCCGCGCCCACGGACCGTCGGTGCCGTAGATCTGTGAATCCGGTTCGTCCACACCGTCGCCGTCGATGTCCCACGCATCCGCGTCGGCCGAGTAGATCCGATCCCCCCAGACGTCGAGAAGGACACCGTCCCAGATCCCGGTCGACCAGACCTGATCGGCGACCCACTCCGCGGCGTACTCCGCATAGATCCTGCCGTCGACCCGCGGCGCCACGTCGGTGAGGTTGGCCATCGTCGTCCGGGGCCATTCGCTGACCGGCTCCCCCGATGCCGTGGTGGCGAGCCATTCCTCCGGGAAGGCGCTGCTGTTCGGGTCGTCGAACTGCCACAGGGCGTACCGATCGGCCCAGTATCCCGGCGACCCCAGCGCTCCCGGAAGGTCGACGAGGTTCATGTACGCGAGCAGACGGACACGCGGATTCCGCGACCGGAGCCCGTCGAAGTACGACTCCGGAACACGATGCGCCCATTCGTGATCGAGAACCACGAGATCGTATCGGGCGAGCTCGTCCATCGGAGGAAGGCGATCCTGGTCGAGATAGTAGGTGGCGGTTCTCGGGAAGGTCGGTTCACCGGTCGCGGGCATACCCGGCAGGGACATCGCTGTCGACGCCGCATCCGCGGTGGTCTCGCGCGCGGTGGGCGCCGCGCAGGACAGCGACGACGTCGTCACCAGCACGACGAGCAGGATGCGGGACACCGTACGGCCCTTCGATCCTCCGGATCGGTAGTGGTGCCGGGATCCTCCCGACCCGCGGCGCCCCGTTCTCCTGTACACAGGATGACGCCTCACTCTCCCGGACCCAGGCGATAACCGGCGAAGGCCTCGGCCACGGCCGCCGGAACGGCACGGTCTCCCCCGCCCTCCACCACGGCCGTCTTGAGTTTTCCGGAGGCGGTGCGCGGCACGGCATCCAGGGTCACCACGCGGAGTTCCTGCCCCGGGCCGAACAACCGCTCGACATTGCGTCTGTACTGTTGCTCGACACGCTCGGCGTCGAAGCCCACGCCCGGAACCATCCGGATCTCGAAACGCCCGGGTGCGAGTTGCGCGATCTGCGCTTCGCGAACACCGGTGACGTCGTCGATCACGGTGGACGGCAACGGAAGCGGCCTGCCGTCCGCGGTGGTGAACGCGTCCTCGACCCGACCGTCGAGCGCTCCGAGGGTAGGGAACGCCCGGCCGCACGCGCACCCGTCTGCCGGTGCCGGTGCCGGTGCCGGTCCGACCAGATCACCCGTCCGGTAACGGAAGATCGGGAAACCCCAGTTGTGCAAGGGTGTTCCGATGATTTCCCATCTGTCCGCGACACCGGGGACGGGTTCGAGTTCGACGATGCCGTAGTCGGGGAAGATGTGCATCGTGCCCGCCTCGCACGTGCCCGCCATCGCGACGCGCTCCGTCTGACCGTAGTGATCGACGATCGGGCCTCGGAAGACCTCGCGGATCAGGGCGCGCTGGGCGGACCGCATCGTCTCGGAGGATGTGAGGACGGCGCGGACCGGGAGCCGCTCCCCCTGCTCGTACAGCAGTTCCGCGAGCAGACAGATGCTCGACGGCCAGCCGTCGATCGCGTCGGGACCGAACCTGCGGATGTCCCACACGATCGTGGGCAGATCGTCGGGGGTGAGCCGGTAGCTCGACACCAGCAGCTGTCGTGCGCCGGGGACGATCTCGGTCGGGTTTCCGGGGCGGTCGGCCGCGAAGTCGCTGCCGCCCAGCGTCACCCGGCGAGGGGCACGCGGCAGGCCGAACCAACTCCACTGCCGCTCGAGCACCCGCATCTCGTAGACCGACGAGCCCGGGGTCCGGTAGACGGTGACGGCCCGGCCCGACGTCCCGCTCGAATGGGCCTCCCACATCGCGCGCGCGGGATAGGCCCGGAACGTCTCGGGACGGTCCATCAGGTCGTTGCGGCGGAGGACGGGCAGGCGCCGCAGGTCGTCGAGGGTGCGGATCTCACGCGGGTCCACCTTCTCGCGGCGGAACCACTGCCGGTAGAACGGCGAGGCGACGGCCGCCCATCGCGTCATCGCACGGAGCCGACCTTCCTGGAAGGCGCGGATCTCGTCGGGGCCCGCCGCTGCGATCCTGCCGAGTTCACGGGTCATCAGGGCGGCGAGTGGATGCATACGCCGCACGCGATGCTGGACGGCGACGAGTTTCTTCGGAGGTGCCATGGGCCCACCTTCGGTTCGGATGCGCTCGCGCTAAACATACCTGTAGTCTGATTAAGCGGCAATCTACAGACTTTGATTTTGCTACGGTGGGGATCCGCACCGTGCCGATCCCCTGTCGATCACCTCGTAACGGAGGTCCCGTGCAACCACCTCGTAACGGAGGTCCCGTGCAACGACTCACCTGGTACGCACATCGGCTCCGCGCGATGGAACCCGCCGAGATCGAATGGCGGGTCCGCCGCGTGGTCGGACAACGACTTCCGTCCCGATCGTTCACCGACGCGCAACTCGTCGGGCCCGACCTCGACTGGCGCGGCACCCTCGACCGTTTCCGTGCAACCGAGGGCCGTCCCGTCCTCCTCGGCCACGAACAGGCCGGCGGCCTCGCCGGAACCGAGATCGCCGCCGCCACGCTCGCCGCCGCGGATCGGGTTCTCGACCACCGCTTCGCCTACTTCGGCTATCCGGAGGCGGCACTCGGACCCGAGATCGACTGGAATCACGACCCCATCGGCGGGATCGACTGGCCGGCGCTGCCCGGTCACCGCATCGATCACCGCACTGCGGCCGGCGACCCGAAGTGGATCTGGGAACTGAACCGGCTGCAGCACCTTCCGTGGCTGGCGCAGGCCTGGCTCCTGACCGGCGACGATCGCTACGCCGCCGAGGCGTTCGACCAGCTGGACTCGTGGATCGCCGCCAATCCCCCCGGACGCGGCATCGCCTGGCGCGGAGCGTTCGAGGCGGGCATCCGCGCGATCTCGGTGGCCGTCGCGCTGCAGGGGCTGCGGCACAGTCCGCGTCTCACCGTCGCCCGCTTCCGCGCCGTCGTGTGCATGCTCGCGGAGAGCGCCCGCCGATGCTGGGCCGAACGCTCGTTGTACAGCTCGGCGAACAATCACCTCATCGGTGAACTCGCGGGCCTTGTCACCGTGGCGCTGCTGTTCCCCGATCTACGGCCCTCTCCGCGATGGGAGCGTGATGCCGTCACCGCGTTGTGCGCGGAGGCCGACCGGCAGATCCTGCCCGACGGCAGCGGTGCCGAACAGGCCGTGGGCTATCAGATGTTCACCGCCGAGCTACTGCTCCTCGTCGCCGAGATGCTCCGGCGACGTGACGGATACGCGCCCGTCCTGCTCACGAACGCGATCACGCGCAGTAGCCGGTATCTCGCGACGGTGGTCGGAGACCACGACCCGGCACCGCGCTACGGGGACGACGACGAAGGGTTCGCCCTGCGCCTCGACGCGTCGCCCGTGCGCACCATCCGCGATCATCTCGGTCTCGTGGGGGCCGTCCTCGGCACACCCGATGCGATACGGGCCGGCACTCGATCGCCGGCGGCCGGATGGCTGGACGCCCCTACGAAAGCCACCGAGGACGTGCCTCGTGGCGAACCCTTCGGCAGCTTCCACGCGCCCGACGGCGGCCTCGTGGTGCTGCGCTCCGGGCGACGCCGGATCACCATGGACGTCGGGCCCCTCGGGTACCTGTCGATCGCGGCGCACGGCCACGCCGACGCACTCGCGGTCACCCTGAGTGCCGACGGCCACGAACTCGTCGGACATCCGGGTGTGACGAGCTACTACGGCCATCCCGACTGGCGGTCCGCACATCGGGGCACGCGAGCCCACCCGACCGCCTCGGTGGACGGACTCGATCAATCCGTCATCGGCGGTGCCTTCCTCTGGCGGCAGCACGCACGGGTGCACACGCATTCCGTGGACACCGCAGCGGGCTTCGTGGACGCCGAGCACGACGGCTACCTCCGGCTCGACGAACCCGTCGTACACCGCAGGTGGCTCATCGCACCACCCGACCGTGTCACCGCGGTGGTGGTGGACCTGTTCACCGGTGCCGGCCACCACGAGTTCCGCACCGCCTGGCCGCTGCACCCCTCCCTCGACGTCCGACCCGCCGGATGCGGCCATCTCGCCCTCCGGGAGGACGCACCCGCCCTGCAGCTCGCCTACGCCGCGTCCTCCGGAGAACCGATCCGCAGCGAGATCCGCGGCGACACCGACACGAATCTGGGCTGGTGGTCGCACCGGCTCGAATCCCGCGTCCCCGCATGGCTCGTCGGCAGTGTCGTGCACGCGCAGACCCCGGTCGCGCTGGTGACGACATTGACCCCGGGCGGCGCCGGAGAACCGGCGGTGTCGGGACTCGCCGTCGCCCTGTGCGACGACGCGATCACCGTCCGGTGGCACGACGAGGACGGCGCCCACCTCCACACCGTCCTGTCGAGCAGCGACCCGCCCGGACACGTGCGGCGCGAGGACGTCGCCGACCCCGTTTCCTGATCACCCGCCTGATCCCCGCAGTTTCTCCGAGGAGTTCGAGCATGGAACCGACCTTCAGCTTCCTCACCACCGCCTACCGCACCGAGGACTACGTCGCCGAGACGATCGAATCCGTCTTCGCGCAGAAACTGGACGACTGGGAACACGTGATCGTCGACAACGGCATGTCGGACGACATGGCCCGCGTGGTCGGGCGGTATCTGAACGACCCGCGAATTATCCTGGTGCGCCAGGAGAATCGCGGCTACGCGGGCGGGATCGCCGCGGCGGCGAAGGCGGCACGCGGACGATACCTGTGCGTCCTCGACAGCGACGACCACCTGATGCCGGGCTTCTGCACGCGGGTCGGTGCCGTGCTCGACGCCCGGCCGGAGATCGACGCCGTCGCGGTGGACGCCCACCTGTTCACCGATGCCGAGGGACTGCTGCCCACCGGGTACATGCGGTCGATCGGGGCCGGCGGGAACCGCCGGGGGCGCGGACGCCTCTCCCTGCTCGACGTCCTCGGCGGCGAGGTCCCCTACTACACGGCGGCGATCCGCCGCGAGGCGTGGTCCGCGGTGAACGCCTACGCGTCGGGCATCGAGGACGTCGACGAATCGGTGATCGTCTGGCTCCGCCTCGCCGACCGTTTCGAGGTGCAGATGCTGCCCGACCGGCTCGCCCGGTACCGCTTGCGCGGCGACTCGGATTCGCGGGACGAGGCCACCGTCTCGACCTTCGAACGGCAGCTGATCCGGTCGTTCCAGGCGGGCGCGGCGTTGGCGACGACCCCGGAGGAGCAGGAGGCCCTGGACGAGACGGTGCGTCGGCTCCGCTACGACCAGGCACTGCGTCGGGCCCGGTCCGCCTTCCTCCGCAACGATCTGCCCGCCGCCCGGATCGCGGCCCGTGACGCCTTCACCCACCGGCGTTCCCTGCGTGCCGCGGTTGCGCTCGCGTCCGTCACGGTGGCTCCCGGCCCGGTCCGGCTGTTGTACCCGGCGAAACAACGACTGACGAGCGCGGCCGGGCGGGTGGCCGTCCGTCTGAACGCGCCGGTCTGACGCACCTTCCCATCCCGTAGACACGAGGGAGACCTGCGATGCGTATCGACACCACCGACCTGGCCGGTGTTCTCGTTCTCCACCCCGAACCGTTCCGTGACGATCGAGGCCTGTTCACCCGCACCTTCGACGCGACCGAATTCGACGCCTACCTCCGGAGCCGTCCGGATTCGCCGGCCGTCCGGGCATGCGACTTCGTGCAGGACTCGCAGTCCCGCTCGGTCCGGGGCGTCGTACGTGGCATGCACGGTCGCTCCGGGGACGGGGAGGCGAAACTGGTGCGCTGTGCACATGGAGCGATCCACGACGTGCTGGTCGACATCCGTCCCGGATCGCCCACTTTCGGCCGCTCACAGGCATTCCTGCTCGACGACGTCGAGTTCGCCCACCTGTTCGTCCCGCCGGGATTCCTGCACGGTTTCCAGGCGCTGGCCGACGTCACCGACGTCTGTTACCGCATCGACCGCCCGCACGATCCGCGTGAGGATCTCGCGGTGGCACACGACGATGCGGATCTCGGCATCGTCTGGCCACTGCCGGTGACGACGATCAGCGCACGTGACGCCGCTGCCGGCAGCTGGAAGGACCTGTTGGCCGGGCTCACCTCCTCGGAGAACCCGGCCGACGTGTTGTGGTGAATGCTCAGGCGCCCTGCCCGCCGAACCGGACGACCGCCTTCTCCAGGACGAACGCCTCGGCGTGCGGGTACCGGCACTGCACCCCGCGGAGACGGGACAGGCCCAGGAACGACTCCTCGTCGAACCAGTCGTGATCGGTCTGCGACGGATAGTGCTTGAGCAGCACACGCGCCTTCTCCGCCGCGACATCCCTGGTGAGCGGGTGGTACACGGCGGTGGCCGGCGTGTCCGCCTCCCACTTGAGGATCTCGTAGCCCAGGACCAGGTGGTCGCGGAAGACCGTCGGCACCATCTCGGCGAGCAACCGATGGTCCTGATGCGCGTCGGCGCGCTGCGGAGCGAACACCACGTCGGGTTCGGTGTGGTAGCGGAAGGACTGGAGTGCAATCTTGATTCCCTCCCAGTACCCCGGGGCACGCCCGTCCGGGATGTCCAGTACGCGGACCATCACGTCCGCTCCGGGGCACATGGCCCGCAGCGCGTGGTTCTCCTCGATCTCGCGCGGGGTGTCGCCGCCGGAGAGGACGAAGGCACGCACCCGCAGGTTCGGGCACGCCGCCGACAGGGTCAGCAGTGTTCCGCCGACCCCCATGGCGATGTCGTCGCAGTGGGCGCCGAACAGCGCGACCTCGCGGACGTTGCGCGGCATCAGCTCGATCACGACTCCCACACCCCCTCGGTGCTGCGGCCGGGAGCGCAAACGACGGGAGACAGAAGCACTTTCATGATCAACACCTTGTCTTCGGCGACGGAGGCCAGGCTGACGGAAGACCCCGCAGAGGAATGTCGATGGGTCCGAGATTTCGATCGTGGTTCCCACTAAAACACATCCGGAGTCCGCCAACAAGGCTTAAACAAACTCTAGGACTTTTTCTGGCGCAGTAGCTATCCTTGCATCAGTTTATTTCCGCCATCCACAGACTTTCATCCACTCCACGGACACGGCATTCGTCCCGCGAAGGAGTCCCCATGAAGATTGCGGCAGGACTGCACAAAGATCACGCACCCCCGCGGAGCGGCAGCGACCCTGTACCGCCGCGGAGCGGCAGCGACCCTGTACCGCCGCAGAGCGGCACCGACCCTGTACCGTCCCGGACCGGCACCCGACCGGAGACGGCCGTACGCGTCATCCAGTTGACCGATCTCGCCGTACGCGGGCTCACCCGGATGTACGACGGGGACGGCTTCCCCCAGACCGCGCGTGGCGCGAGGACATCGTTCGGTACCGAACTCCGGCTCGAGGGGCGGAGCACGCGCTACACCTCGATCGCCGCCCTCGGACTGCACCTGCTGCCCGAACACGCACAGCGGAGCGCGCTGCACGGAGACACGGCCGCGGAGCTCGCCCGTCGCACGGGGATCCGGGCCCGCGGTCACCGCGACACCGGCGCCCTCGCCCTCGCGGTGTGGGCCTGCGCCGAGATCACCGGTTCGGTCGACTCCGCGCTCTACGAGGAACTCCGGAGCCGGTGCGAGAGCGGCAGCCCCCTGGCGACGGTCGACGCGTCCTGGGCCCTCACCGCCGCACTCGCCGCGCGCACACAATTCGATTCCGGTGGTCTCGTGCAGACGCTGAAGCGACGGATCCTCGCCGCGCAGGGTCCCGGTGGTCTCTTCCCCCACATGATCCCCGTGGGCACGGGCAGCAGACTGCGCCGGCACATCGGGTCCTTCGCCGACCAGGTCTATCCCCTCCAGGCACTCGCCCGGACGGCCGCGGCGACAGACGACGACGTCGCGTTCGCCGCGGCGAACGCGTGCGCCACCCGGATCTGCGCGCTGCAGGGCGAGGCCGGCCAGTGGTGGTGGCATTACGACTCGCGTGGGCACAGCGTGGTCGAGCGCTTCCCCGTCTACAGCGTCCATCAGCACGCGATGGCGCCGATGGTGCTGTTCGATCTTGCCGCAGCCGGCGGTGACGACCACACCGCCGCGATCGAACTCGGGATCGACTGGCTGCAGAGCCATCCCGAGACGCTGGCCGATCTCGTCTGCGAGTCCCAGGACGTCGTCTGGCGCAAGGTCGGCCGGCGCGAACCGCGCAAGGCCGCCAGATCTCTGGCTGCCGCGACCACCGCGCTGTGCCCGGGTTCGGAACTGCCGGGACTCGATCGGCTCCTTCCCGCCGGAGTCGTGGACTACGAATGCCGCCCGTACGAACTCGGCTGGATGCTCTACGCGTGGCTGCCGCGCAACGAATTCGGAGGAACCCGATGACCGCGAACCCCACCACCGACGTCCCCACGGCGACGACCCTGTTCGGGATGCCGCTCGACGCCGTCACGATGGACGAGGCCGTGGCGCGATGCCGCGACGCCCTCGAACGCCGAGAACCGATGACCGTCGGAGTCGTCAACGCCGCGAAGACCGTTCGTCTCCGCAAGGACACGGCCCTGCGCGAATCCCTGCTCGAGTGCGACATACTCCTCGCCGACGGGCAGGCGGTCGTGTGGGCGGGCAACCTCCTGGGATATCCGCTACCCGAACGCGTCGCCGGAATCGACCTGTTCACCTCGCTCCTCGCGACGGCCGATGCCGAACACCGCTCCGTCTATCTGCTCGGCGCGGAGCAGTCGGTGCTCGACGCCCTCGTCGACGTCCTCACCACGAGGTATCCCGGCCTCCGGATCGCCGGCGCCCACCACGGTTACTTCGACGAATCGGAGGAGGTGGCGATCGCCCGGGCCATCCGCGAGTCCCGCGCGGACATGCTGTTCCTCGGCATGCCCTCTCCTCGCAAGGAGAACTTCCTGCGGCGCTGGGAGGACGTGCTGGACGTCCCGATCCGTCACGGTGTGGGTGGCTCATTCGACGTTCTCGCCGGGATCACCAAGCGCGCACCCGAGCGGTGGCAGCGCGCCGGCATGGAGTGGGCCTACCGCCTCCTGCAGGAACCGCGCCGGATGTGGCGGCGTTATCTCACGACCAACACCGCGTTCCTGATCCTGCTCGCCCGCGAGCGTTTCCGCACCACCCCGCCCTATCCGCGTCCCGAGAAACTCCCGACCCCGAGGAAGCATCATGGCTGACACATTCAGCGGCACCGTCGCCGTCGTCGGACTCGGCTACATCGGCCTGCCGACGGCCGTCGTTCTCGCGACCCGCGACATCGACGTCATCGGCGTGGACATCGATCCCCGTATCGTGTCGGCCGTCTCGCGGGGCGAGGTGCCGTTCGCCGAACCCGATCTCGCGGTGAGCCTGGCCGGCGCCGTGGCCATGGGGACGTTGAGCGCGACCGACACGGTTCCCCTCGCCGACGCGTACATCATCGCCGTGCCGACACCGTTCAACGCCGATCACACCGCCGACCTGTCGTACGTGCGGCGGGCGACCGAACAGATCGCCCCACAGTTGCGCGGCGGGGAGATCGTGGTGCTCGAATCGACGTCACCACCCGGCACCACCGAGAGCGTCAGCCGGTGGTTGTCCGAACTGCGGCCGGATCTCCGTCTCCCCCACACCGACGAGGGTCTGCCGGACATCCACATCGCCCACTGCCCCGAACGGGTGCTCCCGGGACGCATCATGATCGAGATGATCACGAACGACCGGGTGGTCGGCGGGATCACGCCGCTGTGCGCTCAGCGCGCCGCCTCGATCTATCGCGTCTTCTGCCAGGGCGAGATCTGCCTGACCGACGCCGCGAGTGCCGAGATGGCGAAGCTCGTCGAGAATGCCTACCGCGACATCAACATCGCCTTCGCCAACGAGTTGTCGTACGTCTCGGACGAACTCGAACTGGATGTCTGGGAGGTCATCCGGCTGGCGAATCGCCATCCCCGGGTGAACATCCTCAGTCCCGGCCCCGGTGTCGGCGGGCACTGCATCGCGGTCGATCCGTGGTTCATCGTCGGTGCCTCGCCGGGTTCGGCGAAGCTGATCCGCACCGCACGCGAGATCAACGATTCCAAACCGAACTACGTGGCCCAGCAGGTCATCGAAACCTGTTCGCGTTTCAAGAATCCGACGGTCGCGTGTCTGGGGCTGACGTTCAAGGCCAACGTCGACGACATCCGGGAGAGTCCGGCCCTGCACGTCGTCGAGCTCATCGCCAAGGCGTTGCCCGACGTCGAACTCCTGCTCGCCGATCCGTTCGTGCACGAGGTGCCCGATACCCTCGTCGGCTACGAAAGCGTGCGTACCGCGCGGTGCCGGGACGCCATCGCCGCGGCGGACATCGTCGTCGAACTCGTGGACCACGACCAGTTCCGGTCGCTGTCGCGCAGTCTCCTGGCGGGCAAGGTCGTCTACGACACCCGCGGGGTGTGGCGCTGAACCCACGAGAATCCGGCACCCACGAGAGTACGGCCGGTAGGTGTTCTCACACCTACCGGCCGTATTCCTTTCGGGCGACATTCCTTTCGGACTGCGCGGTATCCGGATTCGTCAGTAGGAGCCGACCGCCTCGACGGGCGCGAACTCCGAGGGGCGGGGTCCGAGGCCGAAGAAGTGCTCGATCGCCGCCACCGAACGCTGGGCGGCGCTCCCGTCGCCGTACGGATTGACTGCGCGGGCCATCTCGTCGTACGCCGCGGGCCGGGTGAGTAGCCGGGTGACCCAATCGACGATGAGCTCCTCGTCCGTCCCCACCAACCGGACGGTTCCCGCCGTGACGGCTTCGGGCCGCTCGGTGGTCTCCCGCATCACCAGGACGGGCTTGCCGAGACTCGGTGCCTCTTCCTGCACACCGCCGCTGTCGGTCAGCACGATCGTCGACGCCGCCATCGCGAGCGCGAAGTCGCTGTAGGACAGCGGATTCGTCACCACCACGTTGTCCAGGCCGGCGAGGGGCGGGAGGAGGACCTCCCGCACGATCGGATTGAGATGTGCCGGCAACAGGAAGGCCATGTGCGGGAACGCGCGGGCCAGACGGGCGATGGCCCGCGCCGAGCACGCCATCGGTTCGCCCCAGGACTCGCGCCGATGCGCCGTGATGAGAACCATCGGACGATCCAGCAGCGGAGCGAGATCCGGATTGTCGAGCGAGGGTTGCTGCGAGGTCACGGTGTAGAGCGCGTCGATCACCGTATTTCCGGTGACGACGATATCGCCGGGATCGATCCCGTCCGCCAGGAGATTGGCGCGGGAGGTGGGGGTGGGCGCCAGGTGCAGCGACGCCAGTTGCGAGGTCAGGCGTCGGTTGAGTTCCTCGGGGAAGGGGTTGTAGCGATCCCCCGTCCGGAGTCCGGCCTCGAGGTGCACGAGCGGCACCTGACAGTAGAACGCCGCGAGGGCCGCGGCGAAGCAGGTCGTCGTATCTCCTTGGACGAGAACCGCACCGGGTTTCTCCCGCGCGATCACATCCGACACCCCGCCGAGGGCCTTGGCCGTGATGGCCTCGAGCCCTTGCCGTTGGGTGAGGATGTCGAGGTCGTGGCTCGGTTCGATACCGAACAGGGTGTTGACCTGGTCCAGCATCTCGCGGTGCTGGCCGGTCACTGCGACAACGGGTTCGAGTACTTCCGATCTCTGCAGGGCGGTGACGACCGGCGCCATCTTGATCGCCTCGGGACGAGTTCCGTAGACCACCAAAACCTTCTCCATCGCCCAAGAATAACGTGAAATAAGTACTTCAGGACCGTTTAAATCCTAAAAACCAACTTTCAGTTCGTTATGCTCGGACGGACACACGAAAACGGCTCCTCACCGCGGGCGCAATGAGGAGCCGTCGTCGAGGCTGTGCTGTACCGCTGGACGGATCAGCCGGCGGGTTCGAGCACCTCGCGTCCCACGAACGGGACGAGAGCCTCGGGCACCTTGACCGAACCGTCGACCTGCTGGTGGTTCTCGAGCAGCGCGACGAGCCAGCGGGTGGTCGCGAGCGTGCCGTTGAGGGTCGCGGCGGTCTGCGGCTTGCCGTTCTCGTCGCGGTAGCGGATGTTGAGGCGACGCGCCTGGAAGGTCGTGCAGTTCGACGTCGACGTGAGCTCGCGGTAGCGCTCCTGCGTGGGCACCCAGGCCTCGCAGTCGAACTTGCGGGACGCCGACGACCCGAGATCGCCGGCGGCGACGTCGATGACGCGGTACGGCACGTCGATGGCGGCGAGCATGTCGCGCTCCCAGGCCAGCAGACGCTCGTGCTCCGCCGCGGCCTCCTCGGGGCGGCAGTAGACGAACATCTCGACCTTGTCGAACTGGTGCACGCGGATGATGCCGCGGGTGTCCTTGCCGTAGCTGCCCGCCTCGCGACGGAAGCACGACGACCAGCCCGCGTAGCGCTTCGGCCCCTTCGACAGGTCGAGGATCTCGCCCGAGTGGTAGCCCGCGAGCGGCACCTCGGAGGTGCCCACGAGGTAGAGGTCGTCCTCCTCGAGTCGGTACACCTCGTCGGCGTGCCGGCCGAGGAAGCCGGTGCCCTGCATCACCTCGGGGCGCACGAGCACGGGCGGAATCATCATGGTGAACCCGTTCGCGGTGGCCTTCTGGGCGGCCAGCTGCAGCAAACCCAGCTGGAGCAGCGCGCCGTAACCGGTGAGGAAGTAGAACCGGGCACCGGAGACCTTCGCGCCGCGCTCCATGTCGATGAGCCCGAGCGACTCGCCGAGCGCGAGGTGGTCCTTGGGTTCGAAGTCGAAGGTGGGCAGCTCGCCGACGGTCTCGAGCGTGACGAAGTCGTCCTCGCCGCCGGCGGGCACGCCGTCCTGCACGACGTTGGAGATCGCGAGGTGCGCGCGATCGAAGGCCTCCTGCGCGGCGTGCTGCTCGGCCTCGAGTTCCTTGACCTTCGCAGCCAGCTCCTTGGCGCCGTCGAGCAGCGCGGGGCGCTCCTCGGGAGACGCCTTGCCGACCTTCTTGCCCAGGGCCTTCTGCTCGGCGCGTGCGTTGTCGCCGGCGAGGACAGCGGCGCGACGGGAGGCGTCGGCCTCGAGCAGCACGTCGACGAGGCCCGGGTCCTCTCCCCGCATGCGCTGCGACTCGCGGACGGCGTCGGGATTCTCGCGGAGGAACTTGAGGTCGATCACGGAATCGAAGCCTACCGCTGCCAGAGTTCCAGGTAGTCGTCGCGCCCGAACATCTTCGCTGTGTCCTCCGCGGTGGGGTGCCCGTGACGCGGGTCGGCACCGGCCTCGGCGAGCACCCGCACCACTGCCTCGACGCCCTTGAAGACCGCCCCCGAGAGAGGCGACTGGCCGCGGTCGTTGAGCCGGTTCACGTCGGCTCCCCGCTCGACCAAGACCTGTACGGCCTCGGCATGACCGTGGTAGGACGCCAGCATGAGCAGCGTGTCGCCGGTCTCGTTGGTGAGGTTCACCGGTACTCCGGCGTCGACGTACGCGGTGAGGGTCTCGACGTCTCCCTGGCGGGCGGCGTCGAAGGTCTGCTTGGCGATCTCGAGAATCTCGGGATCGATCGGGTCGTCGGCCATGAGCCGAAACTACCTGCGTCCACTCGAACAGGCATGATGGAAGTGATGGCCGAAGACAACAAGCCCAAGCCCGACCGGCGCCCGCCCTCGGCGCGGTTGACCCGACGCGCCCTCGTGCTCGTTGCGGCCGGTGCCGTCCTGGCGGCGATCGCGACGTTCGTCGTCGCGGGGTTCCAGGGCGCCGGCGGCGGGGACGACAGCGCCGGCGCCAACATCAGCACGACCGGCGCGGTCGCGGGGGAAGCGTTCGGTACCGCCACCACCGGCGATTGCCTGACCTGGAGTGCTCTCGACGCGAGCGACCTCGCGAAGGTCGACTGCGCCGAGACGCATCTGTTCGAGGTGGTCGCCGACATCGACCTGAGCCTGTATCCCGGCACCGAATGGGGACCGGGATCACGCTTCCCGTCGGTCACGCGCTTCACCGAGCTGCGCGACGAGCAGTGCGCACCCGCCGCGATGGACTATCTCGACGGCCGGTTCGACCCGCACGGCAAGTTCAGCATCGGCCTCATCAACCCCGGCGAGGCGGGCTGGGCGGCCGGCGAACGCACGCTGCGGTGCGGTCTGCAGTTCTCGTCGACCACCGGCAACCTGCTCCCCATCAAGGGCCGGGTCGCCGATCAGGACCAGTCGC
Organism: Rhodococcus sp. GQ147; assembly: GCF_059759155.1. Lineage (NCBI taxonomy): Bacteria > Bacillati > Actinomycetota > Actinomycetes > Mycobacteriales > Nocardiaceae > Rhodococcus > Rhodococcus sp. GQ147. Next base: position 128,784 of record NZ_JCAXDU010000007.1, on the reverse strand, counting down.
GGGCCTGGGACGTCGGCGTCTGCATCGGCATCAACAACGGTGTGCCTGCCGACCCGGTGGAGTGTTCCAAGCCGCACGCCTTCGAGGTCGTCGCGGTCGTCGACCTCGGTGGGCAGTTCCCGGGCGGTCTGCCGAGCATCGAAGACCAGGACGGCTATCTCGAGGAGACCTGCACGCGCCTGGTCAACGAGTACCTCGGCGAACCCGAGGCTCTGCGCAACAAGACCCTCACGTTGTTCTGGGACAACCTCGACTACGACAGCTGGCTCGCCGGCAGCCGCAAGGTGAACTGCTCGATCGGCAAGCAGGTCGAGGGGGGCGGATTCTCGTCGATCACCGGCAGCGCCAAGGGCGACATCCTCATCGACGGCCAGCCGCCCGTGCCGCCGCCGCCCGTGCCGGAAGGCCGGTCGCTGCCGACGCCGCTGCCGGGCGCCGTTCCCCTGCCGGGGTCGTGACGTGCCGGTGCACATGGAGGACGAGCACTTCGAGGAGCTCGTCTCGGAAGCGCTCGACGAGATCCCCCGCGAACTCGCGCGGGCGATCGACAACGTCGTGGTCCTCGTCGAGCCCCGCCACGAGGAAGAACCCGACCTGCTGGGTCTGTATCAGGGCGTCGCGCTGACCGAGCGCGACAGCCACTACGCGGGATCGCTACCGGACACGATCACGATCTACCGCGACGCGATCCTCGACATCTGCGAGAGCGACGACGACGTCGTGCACGAGGTACTGGTCACTGTCGTCCACGAGATCGCGCACTATTTCGGAATCGACGAAGAGCGCCTCCACCAGCTGGGCTGGGGCTGAGGCGCTCTTCGCGATCGGTACCGGGTGCTACTTGTTGCGGGCCGCGGTCGCCTTGTCGAGGCGGGGTCCCTTGGCCTTGCGCTGACCGAAGTGCGGGCTGAGCGTCGACACGACGAACATGATGACGGTTCCGACAGCGACGACGGCCACGGTGAGCCACACGACGATGACGCCGAAGAGTTCCAACATGCCCGGTTACCTCCACAGTCGATGTCACTTCGAGGCGAACGGCACACGTCCGCCCCGGGGGTCACCCTACCGTCCGCGTTCCGCCGGGTGACGACCGACTCCGCCCGCGCTCCGATGGGGGACTCAGAGGGTGGTGAAGTGCTCGAGCTTCGGCGCTCCCGCCAGGAGGGGTCCGAGTTCGGTGATGGCACCCTCGCCGGCGCGGAACTTGCGGTAGGCGGCGTCGTGCTCGGCCGAGCGCCACTTCTCCACGACCACCCAACGGGCCTCGTTCTTCTGATCCACAAGGATCTCGATGCCGTCGCATCCGTCGAACTGTCGCGTCTCGTCGAGCACGCGGGTCATGACCTTCTTCGCGTCGTCGAGGGAGTCGGCCTTGAATTCGAGTTCGAGCAGAGCGGTGAGCGCCATGGGAGACCTTCCGTGATGTGCGAGGTGACTGCTCTCATCACATTTCCCCATGGATGAGAACTGCGCAATACCTCTGCGGAAACAGGATTATCGGGAGGCCGAGGCGAGAGCGGGAAGGACGTGGTGCTCGAGCAGCGGCGCGAGATCGTCGGGCAGCGGAAGGGCCGCCGGGTCGAGCCAGCGCGTCTCCGCGATCTCCGCGGCGGCGCCGGCGACCTCCACGAGCGGGTGTTCGTAGACGGTTCCTTCGAGCCGGTAACCGGGCTCGTTGGCGGCCTCGGCGTCGAAGACCCCGACGAGACGCAACGACGACAGATCCAGTTCGGCGCCCAGTTCCTCGGCGCACTCGCGCACGGCGGTCTCGGCGGGGGTCTCCCCCGGATCCGGCTTTCCTCCGGGCAGCATGAACCGCGACGTGTTCCGCTTCCGCACGGTGAGCACCTCACCGGCGGCGTTGCGGAGAACGACGGCGCTCACTCTGATCACACGGTCACGAATCGCGGGGTGCTGGTTCACCGGACCAGCTTAGGACCGGTCAGAACATGCTGTAGCCACCGTCGATGAGCGTCGTGCTGCCGGTCTGGAAGGACGACGCATCGCTCGCAAGATAGACGGCGATGCCTTCGAAATCCTCCGGGGTGCCCCACCGGCCGAGCGGCACACGGCCGATGACGTTCGAGTTGAAGACGTCGGACTCCTGCAGCGGACCGGTCATGTCGGTGGCGAGCCGGCCCGGCAGCACGCTGTTGACCCGGATCCGGTGACGCGCGAACTCGACGGCACAGCCGTTCGCGAGCGCGAGCACCGCGGCCTTACTCGCCCCGTACGGCTGGTTGCGTCCGGCGCCCTGCAGCGCACCGAGGCTCGACGTGACGATCATCGAACCCCCGGTGCCCTGCTCGACGAGCACACGCGAGGTCTCCCGCATCGTGAAGAACGCGCCGTCGACGTTCGTCGCCATGACGGCGCGGTACCGCTCGGTCGTCGACTCGTGGAACTTCTGCAGCGACGACCAGATGCCGGCGTTGACCACCACGATGTCGAGCCCACCGAAGTCGTCGACGAGCGCCGCGACACCGTCGGTCACGGCCTGCTCGTCGGAGACGTCGACCGTGCGGGTCGCCACACGGCCGGCGAACCTCCCGATGTCGGCCGCGGCCTTCGCGAGCTTGTCCTCGCCCCCGCCCCACAGGGTGACGTCGGCGCCGGCACGGGCGAGACCCCGTGCCATGCCGAGACCGATCCCCGCGGAAGCACCCGTGACGAGAGCGCGCTTGCCTGTGAGGTCGAAGATCGAATCCCTCTTCCCTGAAACGATTACGCGTACCCGGCAGCGATGTCGCGGCCGATGATCTCCTTCATGATCTCGGTGGTGCCACCGTAGATCGTCTGGATGCGTGCATCGACGTAGGCGCGCCCGATCGGGTACTCCATCATGTAGCCGTACCCGCCGTGCAGCTGCACGCAGCGGTCGACGACGCGCTTCTGCAGTTCGGTCGCCCACCACTTGGCCTTCGACGCATCCACCGGTGTGAGTTCCCCGGCGTTGAGGGCGAGTACGCACCGGTCGACATGCGACTCGGTGATCTCGATCTCGGTGAGCATCTCGGCGAGCGCGAACCGGGTGTTCTGCAGGTCGCCGATGGGCTTGCCGAACGCCTTGCGCTCGAAGACGTACTGCGCGGTCCACTCGTAGGCGGCCCGCGCCGAGGTGATCGCGCTGACGGCGATACCGATGCGTTCGAGGGGCAGGTTCTCCATCAGATGCACGAAGCCGCGACCCTCGGTGCCGAGGAGGTTCCCGGCGGGGACGCGGGCGTCCTCGAAGACGAGCTCGGCGGTGTCCTGTGCGGCGAGACCGACCTTGTGGAGTTTGCGGCCCCTGCCGAAACCGGGGGTGTCGCGCTCGACGACGATGAGCGAGAAGCCCTTCGACCCCGCGTTCGGATCGGTGCGGCACACCACGATGACGAGATCGGAGTGGATTCCGTTGGTGATGAACGTCTTCTGTCCGTTGATCACCCACTCGTCACCCTCGCGTACGGCGGTGGTCTTCACGCCCTGCAGGTCGGATCCGGCGCCCGGTTCGGTCATGGCGATCGCGCCGATTCGTTCGCCGGTGGCGAGTGCCGGCAGCCAGCGCGCCTTCTGGTCCTCGGTGCCGAGGTGGAGGATGTACGGGATCGCGATGTCGTCCTGCAGTGCGAGTCCGGCGCCGAAGGAGGTCGTTCCGGTGCGCGCGATCTCCTCCTGCACGATGTGCCGGAAGCGGTAGTCGGTCACGCCCGAACCGCCGAACTCCTCGGGTACCCCGAGGCCGACGATGCCGGACTTGCCCGCGGCGATCCACGCCGACCGGTCGACGAGGCGCTCCTCCTCCCACCGCTCGTAGTTCGGTTCGATCTCGCGGGCGAGGAACTCGCGCACGGTCTCCCGGTACGCCTCGTGATCGTCGTCGAAATGGGTGCGTTTCATGGCTTCCTAGGCGTTCACGCGCGACATCATGCCGCTCAGACGCTCCGCGATGAGACTCTCGGCGTCGGCGACGATGCGCTCGACCAATTCCCCCGCGGTGGGGATGTCGTGGATGATTCCCTGGACGGTACCGACCGTCCAGATGCCGGCCTCGGGATCGCCGTTCTCGTAGACGAGGCGGCCGCGGGCACCGGCGACGAGTTCGCGCACGTCCTCGAACTGTCCTCCGCGGTCGAGGATCTCGACGACCTCGCGACTGACGGTGTTGCTCGCGACGCGGGCGGTGTTGCGCAGCGGACGGAAGATGAGCTCGGTGTCGGTCTCACTCGCCGCGACGATGGCTTCCTTGATGGTGCGGTGGATCGGCGATTCCTCGGTGCACATGAAGCGGGTGCCCATGTTGATGCCGTCGGCGCCGAGAGCGAGGGCCGCGACCAGACCACGACCGTCACCGAAGCCGCCGGAGGCGATCATCGGGATGGTGATCTTCTCGGCCGCGGCGGCGATGAGCACGAGGCCGGGGACGTCGTCTTCACCGGGGTGCCCGGCGCATTCGAAACCGTCGATGCTGATGCCGTCGACACCGATGTCCTGCGCCTTGACGGCGTGCCGGACGCTGGTGCATTTGTGCAGCACCTTGATTCCGGCAGCGTGGAAGTCGGGCAGGTGCGGCGCGGGATTCGATCCGGCCGTCTCGACGATCTTCACACCGGAGTCGATGATGACCTGGCGGTACTCCTCGTAGGGCGGCGGGGTGATCGCCGGCAGGATCGTGAGGTTGACGCCGAACGGCTGGTCGGTGAGCTCGCGGGTGCGTTCGATCTCCTTAGCGAGATCCTCGGGGGTCGGCTGCGTCAGAGCGGTGATCATGCCGAGCGCGCCGGCATTGGCGACCGCTGCGACGAGTTCGGCACGGCCGACCCACTGCATCCCTCCCTGCACGATGGGATGGCGGACGCCGAAGGTTTCGGTGAAGGCGGTGGTCAGCACGGCATGGACTCCTTGCGTGGAGGTGGTTGGAAAGACTCTCAGGCGGCCGGGTGGTGACCCACGACCCGCAGTGCGATCACGATGTACCGCTGGGCAATCCGAGCGGGAGTGAGGGGACCGCCGAGCTGGTACCAGCGGACGATGGACTGGAACATCCCGAGGAGGGCGCGCACGGCCTCCTCGACGTCGTCTACGTCGAACACCTGCTGTTCGACGCCCTCGCGCACCAGGTCGAGCATCATCAGCTCGAGACGCTTGCGGGTCGCGGCGTAGGTCCGGCGGTTCTCCGGGGAAATGTGGCGCACTTCGGAATCCAGGCCCGAACGCTGTGCACGGTGGGTCATGTTCAGCACGATCGCCTCGACGGCGTTGACGAAGCGGGCGACCGGGTCGTCGCCGCCGTCCGCGACCGCGGCCGACACACGGTCGATGAGGTCGAGGACGGCGGCGTCGAGCAGCGTGACGAGAACGGCTTCCTTGTTCTCGTAGTGGTAGTACAGCGCGGGCACCGTCACGCCGACCCGGCCGGCCAGGTCGCGGACGGTGGTTCCGTGGAAGCCGTTCTCGCTGAATGCTTCCAGGGCGTGTTCGAGGATGGGGTCGAGCCCCAGAGGCTGGAACTCACGCCAGTCCGCGCACGGCACGTCCGCGTGGGGCGTGTCGGATTCCTCGGCCTCGTATGCCGGGGTCATCGACCCCCTCCTCTCACAGTCGGTGCTCGGGTCAGCGCGGAGCCATGCGGATCGCGCCGTCGAGGCGGATGACCTCGCCGTTGAGCATCGGGTTCGAGACGATGTGCGCGGCGAGGGCACCGTACTCGGACGGATCGCCGAGGCGGGCCGGGTGCGGCACCTGTGCGCCGAGCGAGGCCTGTGCCTCCTCCGGCAGCGAGCCGAGCAGCGGGGTCTTGAACAGGCCCGGTGCGATGGTGACGACGCGGATGAGCAGCGACGCGAGGTCGCGGGCGATCGGCAGCGTCATGCCGACGACACCGCCCTTGGACGCCGAGTAGGCGGCCTGTCCGATCTGGCCGTCGAAAGCGGCGACGGAAGCGGTGTTTATGATGATGCCGCGCTCGCCGTCGATCGGCTCGGTCTTCGCGATGCGCTCGGCGGCGAGACGGATGACGTTGAACGTGCCGAAGAGGTTGACGTCGACGACCTTCTTGAACGCGTCGAGCGGGAAGGCACCCTTCTTGCTGACGGTCTTGATCGCGTTGCCGATGCCGGCGCAGTTCACCGCGACACGCACGGGTCCGAGCGACTCGGCGACGTCGAGGGCCTCGGTGACGGCGGCCTCGTCGGTGACGTCGGCGGCGACGAAGCGGACGCGGTCGCCGAGTTCCTTGGCGATGGTCTCACCGTTGGACGACGGCAGATCGATGATGACGACCTGGGCACCGTCGTTCAGCAGGGCCTTGACGGTGGCGAGACCGAGGCCGGAGGCACCACCGGTGACGACGGCGACGCTGTCGTTGACGATCATTGATTACCCTTTCGAGAGTGGTTGCGGTTCGGAGATCTTCGAGACTTCGAGAAGTCAGAGACGTTCGATGATGGTGGCGTTGGCCATGCCCGCGCCCTCGCACATCGTCTGCAGGCCGTAACGACCGCCGGTGGCCTCGAGGTGGTTGACGAGGGTCGACAACAGACGGGTGCCCGACGAGCCGAGTGCGTGGCCGAGCGCGATCGCGCCACCCCACGGGTTGAGCTTGGCCGGATCGGCACCGAGTTCGTGCGCCCAGGCGAGCGGCACGGGCGCGAACGCCTCGTTGACCTCGTAGGCGTCGATGTCGTCGATGCCCAGACCCGCGCGGGCGAGCACCTTCTGCGTGGCCGGGATCGGGGCGGTGAGCATGAAGATCGGGTCGTCGCCGGCGACGGAGAACGAGTGGAAGCGGGCGCGCGGGGTCAGGCCCAGCTTGTTCGCCATCTCCTCGCTCATGATGAGCGCGGCCGACGCACCGTCGGTGAGCGGCGACGAGTTGCCGGGGGTGATGACCCACTGCGCCTCGGGGAACCTGGCGGCGTACTCCTCGGTGTAGAAGGACGGCTTCAGGCCGGCGAGGCCCTCGGCGGTGGTGGAGGCGCGCAGCGTCTCGTCGACGGTGTGCTCGACCTGCTCACCGGCTGCGTTCTCCACGGTGATCGGGACGATCTCCTTGTCGAACCGGCCGGCCTCGTGGGCGGCGGCGGCGCGCTGGTGCGACTGCGCGGAGTAGGCGTCGAGCGCGTCGCGGTCGAACTTCCACTTCGCAGCGATGAGCTCGGCCGAGATGCCCTGGTTGACCAGGCCCTCGGGGTAGCGGGCACGGATGCTCGGGCCGTGGGTGTCCTTGCCGAGGGTGGCGGTGCCCATCGGGATGCGGCTCATCGACTCGACACCGCACGCGATGACCATGTCGTAGGCACCGGCGATGATGCCCTGCGCGGCGAAGTGCGCGGCCTGCTGGCTCGATCCGCACTGGCGGTCGATGGTGGTCGCGGGCACCGACTCGGGGAAACCGGCGGCGAGGAGCGCGGTGCGCGAGATGTTGAGGGACTGCTCGCCGACCTGGGCGACGCAGCCGCCGATCACGTCGTCGACCTGCGCGGGGTCGATGTCGTTACGCTCGACGAGCGAGCGCAGGACGTGGGCGAGGAGTTCGACGGGGTGGGTGCCGGACAGGGCACCACCCGGCTTGCCCTTACCGACAGCGGTACGGACGACGTCGACGATGACAGCGTTGGTCATGACGATCCTTTCGAAAGTGCAGCGTGCGGGCCGGAGACGTTCCCAGCGGCGTACTTATCGATCGCTAAAAGCTCTACCACGGACTTAGCGCTCGGTCAATGATCTCTGAGAGCTAGCGCACGCTAAGCCACTCTGATAGTGATGGATCACGACCCGAGTCGAGGAGACGCCCGTGCGCGCAGCGCAATTGACCGAACACGCCGGCCCCGACGCCGTCCGCGTGACCGACATCCCCGAACCCGAGGCAGGCGATTCGCTCGTCCTCGTCGACCTACACGCCGCCGGCGCGCCCTTTCCCGATCTGTTGCAGACGACCGGCGGCTACCAGATGGTCCGGCCGCTGCCGTGCGTGCTCGGCGCCGAAGCAGCGGGCATCGTCCGCAGCGCACCCGAGGGCAGCGGCCTCACCGCCGGACAACGCGTCGCCGTGCTGTCCATCGACGGATCGTGGCAGCAGACCGTCGCACTGCCGCGCGAGCTGGTCTTCCCGCTGCCCGACAGCGTGTCGCTGACCGCGGGCGCCGGGATGCTCATGAACTCCTTCACCGCGCACTTCGCGCTCGACGAGCGCGCCCGGTACCGGGCGGGTGAGACCGTCCTCGCCCACGGTGCGCCGGGTGGACGGGCCGTCGTTCTCGGATTCACCGGCGGCAGCATTCCCACCGTGAAGGTCAATCGCCTTCTGCTGAAGAACATTTCGGTCGTCGGCGCGGGGTGAGGCGAGTACCTCCGCACCGACCCCGGCTACCCGGCGCGGCAGTGGGCCGCACTCGAACCGCTGCTGCGCGACGGGACGCTCGTCGTCCCCGAACCCACCCTCCATCCCCTCGACGAAGCTCCGGCAGCACTGCGTTCGCTCGAGAACCGTTCCGCGACCGGCAAGGTCGCGCTCGACCTGACGTCCCGACCCTAGGAGAACAGCCATGACCGACGACCTGCCCGGTGTCGACACGACCGTCGACGACGGCGTCCTGCGCGTCACCCTGAACCGTCCCTCGCGGATGAACGCCGTGAAGACCGAGACGCTCGAGGCGATCGCCGATGCGTTCGAGAAGTACGCCGACGATACCTCCGTCCGGGTCGCGGTGCTCACCGGCGTCGGTCGCGCGTTCTGTTCCGGCGCCGACCTTTCCGGTCGTGACCTGAGCGCTCCGCCCTCCGCCGACACGATCGACGCCGCCAACCGCGCGGTTGCCGCGATCCGGGTGTTCCCCCGGCCGGTCGTCGGAGCGATCAACGGCGCGGCCGCGGGTGTCGGCGTATCGCTCGCTCTGGCATGCGATCTCACCGTCGCAAAGGAGTCGGGATACTTCCTGCTGGCCTTCACCCGGATCGGTCTGATGCCGGACGGGGGTGCGTCCGCGCTCGTCGCCGCGTCGATCGGTCGCGCGCGGGCGCTGAAGATGGCCCTGCTGGCCGAGCGACTTCCGGCCGGTGAAGCGCTGGCCTCCGGACTCATCTCGGACGTCTACGCGGACGACGAATTCGACAGTGCGGTCGAGACTCTCGTGCATCGGCTCGCCGACGGCCCGTCGACCGCCTTCGCTTCGACGAAGAATGCGATCAACGACGCGACGCTCACCGAACTCGACCACGCCTTCGCCCGCGAGCGCGAAGGGCAGCTCGTCCTGCTCGGCAGCGCCGACTTCACCGAGGGTGTTACGGCCTTCCAGGAGAAGCGCACCGCGAACTTCCGTCGTTGAACCGTCGACGATTTCGGTGGATCCGGCCTCGCTGAGCGGGGTCGGATCCACCGAAGTCGTTTCAGGCGTCGGGGATCACGCGTTCGACGGCCGCCCGCACCAGTTCGGCGACACGGTCCTCGTCGACGATCCCGGGGAGGGTGAGTCGGTCGAGCACGAGCCAGTTCAACGCGAGATAGAGCAGCACGACGGCGTTCTCACCGCCCGGCAGGCCGGAGTGCCGGTAGTTGGCGATGTTGAAATCCAGGTCGGCGCGCACCCGCTCGGTGAGCAGGGCCTGCAGTTCGGGCCGTCGGGTGGCTTCGAGGCGTAGTTCGAGGAGCGCGAGATAGCCGGCGCGGAACCGGATGAGCCGGTCGACCACCTCCGTCATCAGCTCGATCATGGATTCGCGGGTCTGCGGCGCCTGCGACTGTGCCATGACCTCGTCGGCGGGCAGGAGCCGCTCGTAGTAGCGGTGACCCACCTGGACGAGCAGGTCGTCGCGGTTGGCGAAGTAGTTCGACGCCGTCCCCGTCGGGACCCCTGCCTCCTTGTCCACCGCGCGGAAGGTCAGCCCGCGCGCACCGTCGCGCGCCAGCACCTCGATCGAGGCATCCAACAAGGCCTGTCGTCGTTCCGGATTCGTCCGAACCACTTGACACCACTCCATATGTAGTACTACCTTCAAACCACTTCATCCATAGTACTACGAATGGCGGTCCACCATGCGAAAGCTCGTCTACTACGTGGCAGTGACCCTCGACGGCTATATCGCCGGGCCGAACGGGGAGTACGACTTCTATCCGATCTGCGACGACATGGCAGCGGCGATGAGCGCGAGATATCCGGAAGCCGTCCCCACCGCGCTCCGCGAACAGGTCGGCATGCCGGTCGACACGCCGAACAAGGAATGGGACACGGTGATCATGGGGCGCGGTGCCTACGAACCCGGTCTCTCGCTGGGACTCACGAGCCCGTACAGCCACATGCAGCAGTACGTCGTGTCCCGCACTCTCGCGCCGGTCGACGATCCGCAGGTTCGGATCGTCGGCACCGACCCGGTCGAGCTGATCCGAAAGCTGAAGGCGGAAGAGGGGCTCGACATCTGGCTCTGCGGTGGCGGCAACATCGCGGGGCAACTGTTCGCCGAGATCGACCGGCTGATCTTCAAGAGCTATCCGGTGATCGCGGGCGACGGCATCCCGGCACTGTCGGGCAACTTCGTCCCCACGCGATTCGACGTCACCGCGCGCGAGGAGTTCAGCAACGGCACGCAGGTCACCTGGTTCGACCGACGCTGAACTTCGACCGCCGAAGTTCGATCGACACCGGATCCGGCCGTCAGACCCCGACGGTCTTGAGGGCGATACCGACGTACTTCTGCGCGACGGCCTCGGGGCTGAGCGTGCCCTCCGCGTGGTACCAGCGCGGGATCGACTGGCACATGCCGAGCAGGGCACGCGTGGTCTCGGCGGGATCGTCCACGTCGAACACGCCCGCGGCGACACCCTCCTCGACGATCTGACGCACCAGCTGCTCGACGCCCTTGCGCACCGCACGGTAGCGCTGGCGGTTCTCGGGGCTCAGGTAGCGGGCCTCACCCTCGAGCGCGGCGAGGCGGGCCCGCAGGGTCATGCGCAGCACAATCGCCTCGATGACGTTGGACAGCCTGCGCACCGGGTCGCCGTCGGCGTCCTCGGCGGCGGCGTGGGCTCGGGAGAGCACGTCGCTGGTCGAGAGCTCGAGAAGGGCGATGAGCAGCCCTTCCTTGTTCTCGTGGTGGTAGTAGAGCGCCGGGACGGTGACGCCGACGCGGCGCGCGATTTCCCGCACCGAGGTGCCGTGGAAGCCGGTCTCGTAGAAGGCGTCGAGGGCAGCGGTGAGGATGGGACTGAGCTGCATCGGTTCGAGGATGCGCCAGTCCGGGATCGCCTCACCGTTGGTGAGGGTGTCGGCCCCGTCGCTCGAAGCACCCATGAAACCGCACCTACCTACCGATCGCTACTTCATACGGACGCCCCGAGGATACCCGTACGTTTTGCGCTCGAAGGATCGAAAGGTGGGCGGTATCACCCCATCGGGTCGTCGGCACCACCGCGCGCGGTGTCGTGGAAGGGCGCGAAGAAGGTTCCCCAGCGCGCGCACTCCCAGCCACCGCCGGCCACCGGCACCAGCTCGACCGTCTCGGTGTTGGCCAGGTGGTTGGTGATGGCGAAGCCGGACGGCACCTTCCCCAGATAGGCGGCGACGAGCCGGATCGCGGCACCGTGACTGACGACCACGACGTCACCCGAACCGGCATCGAGATAGTCGCTGCGCAGCGACTCCAGGACGGGCAGGTACCGGTCGAGCACGTCGAGCGCCGACTCACCGCCCGGGACCCGCGCCCGCAGGTCGCCGTTGTGCCACTCCTCGTAGACCTTCATGAACAACTTGTGCGACTCCTCGTCGCTGCGGTCCTCGAGCTCGCCGACCTGCACCTCGTGCACGCCCTCGCGGACGACCGTCTCGAGCGACACCACCGGTGCCGCGTGCTCGGCCGTCTGCCGAGCGCGGAGCGCCTGCGACGCGACGAGCAGCGACGGCGTCTGCTCGACGAGGTTCTTCCCGAGCGTGCGGGCCTGTTCGACGCCGAGCTCGGTGAGCTCCGCGCCCGGGAGTTTCGTATCGAGCCTCCGGGCGACGTTCGCCACCGTCTGGCCGTGCCGGGCCAGGATCAATCTGCCGCTCACCGTCAGTCCTCTCCGCGCCGCAGTCGGTCGAGCCACCGCGCATCCTCGTCGTCCGACACGGGTGGGACACCGTGTTCGGACACAGCGGGCCACGATCCGAGGAACCGCACCTGCGCGAAGCGGTGCAATCCCTGCAGCGCCTCGGCGACCAGCGCGTCGTCGATGTGACCCACACAGTCCAAGTGGAAGAAGTAGGTGCCGTATTCCCTGCGGGTCGGCCGGGACTCGATACGCGACAGATCGATTCCGCGCGTGGAGAACTCGGTGATGGCGCGCACCAGCGAGCCGGGCTCGTTGGGGAGTTGCAGCACCACCGAGGTGCGGTCGACACCGGTGCGCTTCGGCACGGGCCGCGGCCGCGTGATGAGCACGAAGCGGGTGCGGGCGCCCTCGAAGTCGGCGACCTTGTCGGCGAGGACGGACAGGCCGAGCCGCTGTCCGGCGAGCGCCGTGGACACCGCCGCGTCGACCTTGCCGGACGCGACGTCCTCGGCGGCTCCCGCGTTGGAGGCCGCGGTCACGACCTCGGCGTCGGGCAGGTGGTCCTCGATCCAGCGACGCACCTGCGCTGCGGCCACCGGATAGGCACCGATAGTGCGGACACGATCGCGGGTGATCCCTTCGCGGGTGACCACCGTGAACGCGATGTCGAGTTCGACCTCGGACACGATCTGCAGGCGCGGCCCGAGCGCGAGGGCGTCCATGGTGGGCGGCACCGAACCCTCGACGGAGCTCTCGATGGGGACGACGGCACCGTCGGCCTTCCCGTCGCGCAGGAGTTGCAGGGCAGCGGGCGGGCTGGCGACCGAGACGCGCTCGACGTCGGCGGATCCGTCGCCGAGCACGTCGAGTGCACCGAGGCTCTCGAAGCGGTCGAGGGCCATCTCGGTGAACGTTCCCGAGGGTCCGAAATAGGCGATACGTGGCACGTGTACGAGGTTACGCATCGGTCGTGACGGGAAGGCGGACTCTGCGTGAACCGCACCCGAGCGGTGGCCCGTGTCAGTCGGTGGTGAGGTCGAGCGCCTCGAGCTCCCGAACGACGGCGTCTGTGTCGTCGACCTCGACGACCAGCAGGATCTCCCGCACCGCCGCGGCGGCCTCCGGTACGAGTCGCCGGAGCCGGGCCACGTCGGGAGTCCCGAGGGCTTCGCGGACGTCGAAACCGCTCAGCGCCGCGACGGTGGCGGAGAGTAGGGCGACGACGTCGTCGGTGCCGGTCGCGCGGGCGGCGTAACCGGTGTCGGCGTGGGCGAGGACGGAGAGGAAGTCGGCGACGGCGTCGCCCCCGCGACCTGCGGTCAGGCCGGGGATGTGACCGGCCTCGGTGAGCGCGCGGGCGGCGTCGGCGAGCGCGGCGTCGGGCACGTGCGGGTAGACGACCAGCGGTGCCGGCGCGGTGATCGCGAGAACGTCCTCGAGGTCCTCGGCCGTGCAGTCGACCTGATACCGGACCGGACGCCACCCGGCGGGCGAGGGGAGTTCGGCCGAGGCGTCGAGCTCGACGACAAGTTCGCGGGTGGGTGATCCGGTGACGGCAGCGGCCGGGACGATCGGCGGGGCGAGCGTGCGGCCGGTCGCGGCGAGGGCGTCGGTGAGGCTGTCGTGCCGGTGTGTGAGCAGCGCGTCGAGCAGTCCGCGGGGCTCGTCGCGGGACGGCGGCATTCCGAGGGGAAGTGGGATCGGCACCGATCCAGGCTACCGATGGACCACTTGCGACCGCGATCACAATGACTTAGGTTTGCCTCACCTACATCGAGAAGGAGGGTTGGCATGCAGACCACCACATCCGTCATCCCCGCGCCGACCACGGCCGAACGCGTACGCACCGCCCTCATCCGCGCCGACACGACGCAGCTCGCGATCGACGGCTGCGGTCCACTCCCCACCTCGGTTCATCATCTCCTCGACGACGGGCAGGTCGCGGTGGTCGTCGCCGAGGACAGCCTCCCCGTCGCACTCGCCTGGCAGTCCGGCAGCGCAGGCATCCCCGCCATGCTCGAGCTCACCGACCACTCCCCGATCGCCCTGCGCAATCCGGTCCGGTCGCTCATCTGGCTCAGCGGCACCCTGCGTCCCGTGGAGCATCCGCGCCGGGTCGCCGCCGAGATCGCGGAGATCCTGCCGCATCCCGAACTCCTCGACGTCGGACACCGCTCCGAACTGCTGTGCCTGACGCTCGACTCCGTCGTCGCCGCCGACACCACCGGGGCCGAGGCCGTCGACGTCGCCGACGTCCTCGACGCCGCTCCCGACCCGTTCGCCGCACTCGAGACCGGGTGGCTCCAGCACCTCGAAGAGGACCACGCCGACATCGTGCGGCAGATCGCGCGACGCATCCCGCCCGCGCACCGCGGCGGACGAATCCGCCCCCTGGGCCTCGACCGCTACGGACTGCGGCTACGCGTCGAGTCCGAAGGCGACGACCACGACGTGCGGATCCCCTTCCACGAACCGGTCGACGATCCCGCCGCCCTGAGCCGCGCGCTGCGCCTGCTCGTCGGCTGCCCCTTCCGAAACGGACTGCCGCCGCGCACCTGAGCGGTACGCGGCGGCAGGGATCATCCGAATGATCAGACCTTCTGCAGGTCGATACCCTTCGTTTCCTTCATGATCAGCGCAGCGATGCCGGTCGCGACGCACAGCACCATGATGTAGACCCCGAAGACCCAGCCGATGTCCCAGCCGGTGAGCAGCTGATTCAGGTAGGGCGCGGTGCCACCGAAGACCGCCACCGAGAAGGAGTAGGCGAAGCCGATGGCCTGGGTACGCAGGCGGGTCGGGAAGCTCTCCGACAGGGTGCACGACAGGATCGCACCAGGGATCGACACGATGAGCAGGGCGAGAGTGGTCGACACGAGCAACGTCCACCCGGCCGACGTGATCATCGACGTCAGCGGGATCTGCAGCGCGAACATGAGGACCGCGAAGCCGCCGAGCATCGGGCGCCGGCCGATCCGGTCGGAGAGCAGACCCCAGAAGGGCAGCGAGACCAGCGCGATGACCTGGGCGATGACGAGCATCCAGTAGGCGGTGTCGGCGTCCATGCCCTTCTGCGTGATCGCGTACGTCGAGACGTACGAGGTCCACGTGTAGTGCGCCGCCGTGACACCCGAGGTCATGCCGATCATCAGCAGGATCGCACGCACGACCACCTTGCGCGGGATGCGCGGTTCGTCGACCCGGGTCTCCTGCTGGTCGAAGACCTCGCTCTCCTCCATGCTGCGTCGCAGGTAGAGGGCGAACAGCGCCAGGAAGAAGCCGAGGAGGAACGGCACGCGCCATCCCCACTCGCCCACGGCGCTCTCGGAGAGCGTCGAGGTGACCGCTCCGCCGATCGTGTACGCGAGCACGGAACCGCCGAAGATCGCGACGAAGGCGACGCTGCCCCACATGCCGCGGCGATGCGGCGGCGCGATCTCGCTGACATACGAGTAGGCGGTCGCCGACTCGCCACCGTGCGCGAAGCCCTGCACCACGCGGGCGAGCAGCAGAAGCACCGACGCCCACACGCCGATCGACGAGTAGGTGGGCATGAGCCCGATGACGAGGCTGCCACCGGCCATCATGAGCATGGTCGTGACGAGCACGAACTTGCGGCCGCGCTTGTCGGCGATGCGGCCGAACACGATGCCACCGAGCGGTCGCATCAGGAATCCGACGGCGAAGACCGCGAGTGTGGACAGCAATGCCGAGACCGGATTGTCGCTGTTGAACATCGCTGCGGCGATGAACGGAGCGAACACAGCGTAGGCGCTCCACTCGTACCACTCGAGGATGTTGCCCACGGAGCTGGCGAGAAGAGACTTCTTCTTCGATGCGAGAGTCACCGAAGTTGTTGCAACAGAATTCTTCTCAGATGTTTCGATGTTCATGTCCCTACTTCCGGGTCGCAGATTCCCCTCGGCCCCCAAGGCCCCTATCCGCACCCGAGCGATCGATCGGTCGGGCGATGTGAAGTGTGATGGGTCACATGGACCGCTGTCAAATTGGACACATCACCGCGAACCGGTGGGGCGCCTCTCCGCGGCGAAAGGACCGGCCACGCAGGGTCCGGCACAATCGCTCCGGTGACGACCCTTCGCGACTGGCTGCGGCCCGCATCCCGCAACCCCGAGCCGCCCCTCGACCCCACCGAGCGCCGCGCGCTGTGGATCGAGATCACCATCGTCCTGCTCGTCACCTTCGGCCTGAGCGGGATCTCGTCGATCCTGTCGCTGGCCGAGGCGGCGCTGGCACCAGAACCGCTGTCGGATCAGACCGTCGCCCTCAACACGCCACGCTCGTCGCAGGGGTTCATCGATCTCGCCCGCCAACTCCTCGGCATCGTGCGCCTGCTCGCCTGGGGTGCCCTCGGCCTGTACCTGCTCTGGCGCAGCGGTGTCGGACCGCGACTCGCGGGCCTCGCCCGACCCGGTCTGCGCCGGGACCTGCTGCCCGGCCTGGGGCTGGCCGCCCTGATCGGACTCCCCGGACTGGTGCTGTACCTGGTGGCGCGGGCCGCCGGCCTGAACCTGACGGTCGCGCCGAGCCTGCTCGAGGACTACTGGTGGCGACTGCCCACCGAGGTGCTGTGGGCGATCGCCAACTCCGGGGCGGAGGAGATCCTGGTCGTCGCCTATCTCCTCACCCGCCTGCGGCAGCTCGGCTGGTCGGAGAATTCGTCGTTGCTCGCCTCCGCCCTGCTGCGCGGCAGCTACCACCTCTACCAGGGCGTCGGCGGCGGGTTCGGCAACGTCGTCATGGGCCTGGTCTTCGGGCGCTACTGGCAGCGCACCGGCCGGTTGTGGCCGCTCGTGATCGCCCACGCACTCATCGACACCATCGCCTTCGTGGGCTACCAAGCACTGAGAGGCCACGTCTCCTGGCTGCCCTGAACGTAGAGTTGTCCGGGTGAACGGCGACCCTCGCGACCCTCGGAACCGGCCGCGGCCTCCGCAGGGACTTCCCCCGCAGGGCCCTCCTGCCCGGCGGGCAGTACCGCCGAACCCGCAGCGCGGGGTGCCACCGCAGCGACGGGGCGCTCCTCCGTCACAGCGTCGCGGCGGCCCCCCGCCGTCCCCAGAGGGCACCCAGGTGCTCCGGCGCGACGGACGACCGCAGTCACCGCAGGCGTGGTCGCAGGCACCCGCCCCGAACTACCGGCCCGCTCCGCGGCAGGACCGGCAGCAACCGCCCCCGCAGCAACGACGCGACTGGGCACCGACGCAGCGACCCGAACGGATCGCCGACCCCGCCCCGAACCGTCGCCCGCCGCGCGGGAACACACCACCGCCCGCACCCCCGCGACGCCCTGCGGCACCGCCTTCACGACCGGGCCCGCCCTCACGACCGGCACCACGCCGCCCGCTCGGTGCCCGGCGCATCCTGCGGCGACTCGCGATCGTCCTGGTGGTGCTCGTCGTCGCGATGGGCGCGAGCATGGTCTACCTCGACGGCACACTCGCGCGCGTCGATGCGCTCGCCGATTACGACGGCCGGGTCGGCGACACCCCCGGCACGAACTGGCTGCTCGTCGGCTCCGACAGCCGCGTGGGCCTCACCCCCGAGCAGGAACAGGAACTCGCGACCGGCGGGGAGGTCGGCGCCGACCGCACCGACACGGTGCTGCTCGTCCACATCCCGCCCGGTGGGGGCGCCACGACGATGATCTCGCTGCCCCGCGATTCCTACGTGAGCGTCCCGGGCTTCGGCCAGGACAAGCTCAACGCGTCGTTCGCGTTGGGCGGACCGCAACTGCTCGTGCAGACGGTCGAGGGCGCCACGGGCGTGCACATCGACCACTACGCCGAGATCGGCTTCGGCGGGTTCGCGTCGATCGTCGACGCGGTCGGCGGGGTCGACATCTGCGTGCCCTATCCGATCGACGACCCCCTCGCCGGACTCAGGCTCGAACCGGGATGCCAGGAGCTCAACGGAGCGCAGGCCCTGGGCTTCGTGCGCACCCGCGCCACCCCGCTCGCCGACCTGGACCGGATGAACAACCAGCGCCTGTTCCTGTCGGCGCTGCTGAGCAAGGCCACCAGTCCCGGCACCTTCCTGAACCCCTTCCGGGCATGGTCGCTGATGTCGGGTGCGGCCGGGTCGCTGCGGGTCGACGACGGCGACCACCTGTGGAACCTCGCACGACTCGCGTGGGCGATGCGCGGCGAGACGGTCACCACGACGGTTCCGGTGGGCGGATTCGACGACGTCTACGGCATCGGCAACGTCTTGCTGTGGGATCGTGAGCGCGCCGTGCCGTTCTTCGGAGCCATCTCGGAGGGCGACCCGATCCCGCCGGAACTGCTCGCTCCGACCCCCTGACGGACGCCGCGAATCGTCGTCGATCTTGGGGAAGGCTGTCCGAATTTTCCGTAGGGTAGCCGATGCTGCGTTGCCCAAGGGTAGCCAAGGCTTGGATGAAAAGCGCGTTGACCTGCACTAACGTCGTGATCATGACGACGATGGGCGACATGACCAAGACCAAGTTCCACACGCTGCTGCACGACCAGATCCGCCACGAGTTCACGGCGTCGCATCAGTACATCGCCATCGCGGTCTTCTACGACAACACCGATCTCCCGCAGCTGGCGAAGCACTTCTACGCGCAGGCCGTCGAGGAGCGCAACCACGCCATGATGATCGTCCAGTACTTCCTGGACCGCGACATGGCCGTCGACCTCACCGGCGTCGACGCGGTGCAGTCGATGTTCGAGGATGCCCGCGAGCCGATCGCGCTGGCCCTCGCCCAGGAGAAGAAGGTCACCGACCAGATCGTCGAGCTCGCCCGCACCGCGCGCGACGAGGGCGACTACCTCGGCGAGCAGTTCATGCAGTGGTTCCTGCAGGAACAGGTCGAGGAGGTTGCGACGATGACGACCCTGTTGACCGTGGCCGACCGTGCCGGTTCCAACCTCTTCAACCTCGAGGACTTCGTGGCCCGCGAGCTCAACTCGAAGGTGCGCGAGCCGCGCGGCAACGCCCCGCTCGCCGCCGGCGGTGCCATCTGATCGTTCCTCCATCCGGGGACAGCCCACCCGGAACGACGAAGGCCACCTCCCGCAGGAGGTGGCCTTCGTGCTGTCGTGAGCGGGTCAGCGCAGGGTGACCTGGCGGCTGCGCAGGCCGTCGCGCGACCGGCGCTCGGCGGCGGTGAGCGGTTCGTCCACGGCGAGGGCCTCGTCGAGGCGCTGCCCGAACTCGATGGTCGGGGTGACCCATTCGTCGGGGTGCTTCTCGCGGTCGAGGTCGAAGACCGGCACCAGCAGACCGTGGGTGCGGAACGAACCAGCGAACCGCGATCCCTCACCGAGGTGCAGACCGCCCGCCGCGTGCACGCGCGACAGCGCCGCCATCAGCGCGTCCTCGTCCTCGGGGCGCACCCAGCGCAGGTGCGCCTTCTCGCCCGGATCGACCCACCACGCGCCGCGGAGACCGTCGCCTTCGAGACGCGCGGACGGCAGCACGGCTTCGTTCGCGTGCTTGACGGTGTGCGCGAGCTCGGCGCTCGGTTCGACACCGGCCGGGATCCACCAGTCGAAGTCGTTGTGGACGGTGATCGCCGGCACGGCTGCCGGGTCGATCAGCTCGGCCAACGGCGGGGTGTCGTCGTCGACACTCGCGACCTGCAGCGACGAGCCCGGCTCGGCCGTGTGCGCCCAGTACAGGGCCGCGGCCAGTTCACCCGCCGGGTCCGGGCCGAAGCCGGTGGCGAGCTGCAGGCCGACGTACGCGACCGGCTCACCGTTCTCCTCGCGGACCAGGGCCGCTACCCCGCCGGGGAGGATGGTCGCACCCACGACGCGACGGCCGTCCTCGGCCGCGGGCAGCTCCGCGAGGGCCGACGGCACGAACTCGCGCAGTGCCACGAGATCGCATTCGAAGGCGAGTCCTTCGAAGGACCGGGACGTCGCGGCGGCCGCTGTTTCCCGCTCGAGTCGGCGCTGCTCGAGCTTCGCGGCGCGGTTGCTGCCGGGCTTGGGTCCGCTGTTTCTCTTGCTCTTCTTGGCCACGGCGTCAAACTACACGGCGACCCGTGTCGCGATGTCGAGGTCGCGGGACCGGGTGAGGGTGCTCACCGATCGAAGGCGGCGTCGAGCTGCAGCTTGGTGCGCCCGGGATGGTTGGTGGCGACCCACTCGACGCCCAGCTCGCGGCACAGTTCGACGTCGGCGGGGTCGTCGACGGTCCAGCAGTAGGTGGCCCGGCCCGACAGCGCAGCCCGGTCGACGAGATCGCGGTGCTCGCGCAGCGTCGCGATCGAGGGACCGACAGCGGTCGCGCCGACGGTGGTCGCGGCACTGCCGCGCAGGTAGCGCGAGGTCTCCCCCAGCAACACGGTGGGCAGCAGCGGCGCGGCCCGGCGGATGCGCCAGACGGCCCCCGCCGCGAACGACATCACCACCACCCGGGAGAAATCGGCCGATGCCGGGGTCGCGAGACCGAAGCGGGCCAGTTCGGCGAGCAGTTTGCTCTCCACGAGACCGCCGTAGCGGACGGGATGCTTGGTCTCGACGAAGACCTTCACCGGGACACTCGTGAAGTCCATGACGAGTTCGAGCAGTTGCCGCAGCGTGAGCAGGTCGGCGGGCTCGCCGGGGCGTCCGTAGTCGTACTGCGCGAGCTCGTCGAGGGTCATCTCGCTGACGACACCGGTGCCGTTCGACGTCCGGTCGATCGTGCGGTCGTGCACGCACACGAGGTGACCGTCGCGGGTGAGCCGCACGTCGCATTCGACGCCGTCGGCGCCTTCCTTCAACGCGAGTTCGTAGGCACCGATCGTGTGTTCCGGGAGCGCGGCGGACGCACCGCGATGCGCGACGACCCGGGGATGCGCGCTGCGGGTCACGGCGCCACCGCCTCGGCGCGCTCCTCGTCGTCCGCTCGTTCGCCGGCCGGCTTCTCCGGAGCGTCGTCCTGGTCCTCGCGGGCCTCTTCCCGTTCGCGCACGGCGGCGGGGACGATGGGCGCGATCGGCGACGAGGCCGGACCGGTCGCATGAGTGAAGCGGCGACGACGCAGCGGCCGTCCCCACAGATCGGCGTCGTCGAACAGACGCAGGACGTGCAGGGTCGACAGCGCGACGACCGCCCCGAGCGCCGCGAGGACGGCGGTGAGCAGGACGCCGTCGGCGCGGGCCTGCAGGGTGTCGCGCTGGCGCCACGCGAGCAGCGCCACCATGAGCACGCCGTTGACCACCCACAGCACCCACCAGGTGCGGATCGCGCGGAGCAACCGCGGGTCGCGGTCGGCGATCTCGGTGAGGAAGACACCGGGCATCGCGAGGTTGAGGCCCGGAACGACCAGCCCCGCGAGGATGGACAGCGGCGACCGCGACTCGGCGAGACCACGCTCGGCGTAGATGCGCCGGCGCAGGTCGATCAACCGCAACCCGGATGCGACCGCCGCGGCCAGCGCCACGACCGGCCCGACCACCTGGGTCGCCCACACCGCGGCGTCCGACACCGCGAGCACGAGCGGGTCGACGAGACGGGTGCGGTTGTACAGCAACACTCCGTACCGGACGGCCTCGGCGACCGCCGCGAGACCGAAGACGACGGCGGTGCCGACGAGCAGCGTCGGTGCGAGGTCGGCGGCGGTCTCGGCGCGATCCGGTTCGACGTCCTCGTCCGGGAGCGGATCGAGCAGTCCCCAGCGGGGCATCTCGCGATAGGACGGGGTCTCGGCCGACGGACGCCCGCGCGGAGGCGACGCCGGTTCGGTCGTCGGAGGGCCACCCGCCGGCCGCGCGACCCAGCGGAAGTTGCGGCGCGACGGAGGAACCGATCCGTCGGGGGCGACGGGTGAGAGCAGCACACCGCGGCAGGCCGGGCACCACTGCCGCGGCTGATAGGTCACCGGCCAGCGATTCTCACAGCGCACACAGATCTGATAGGCCGACATCAATAGATCTTTGCCGGTTCGTCGCGCTCGGAGACGAGCGGGAGTCCGTGCTTCTGCCACGCCACCATGCCGCCGGCGACCTGGAAGGTGTCGTACCCGATGCGGGCCAGGTACTCGACCGCTCCGAGAGAGCGGCCGCCCTGCCTGCAGATCACGTAGATCTCGGCGTCGGGGTCGAGTTCCTCGATGCGGGCGGGCACGTCGGCGAGCGGAATGTGCAGCGCGCCGGGGGCGTGTCCGAGTTCCCATTCGTCGTCCTCGCGGACGTCGAGGAGGACGACCTCGTCGCCGAGTTCGGGTACCAGGTCGACCGACACGGTGGGCACGTCGGAAAAGCTCACGTCTCAATAGTGGCACGCGGCGTGAACGGATGTGGGTGTGGTCGTACCGATCTTGTTGCGCAGGTGGGGCCGGTGGGTCCTCCACAACACTCCCCATCAACCCCATCCGCTGGAGTTATCCACAGTTTCCACAGGTTCATCAACAGGTCTATCCACGCATGGGGAATCACACTCGAGACATCTCACAGTGGACAGGCGCCCGCCGATCCCCCGTGCGGGTTCCGGCGCTGAAATGATCGAGTCATGGAATTACGCATCTTCACCGAACCCCAGCAGGGCGCCACCTACGACGACCTCCTCGCCGTCGCGCAGACCGCGGAACGACTCGGCTACGGCGCGTTCTTCCGCTCCGACCACTATCTGGCCATGAACGCCGAGGGCCTGCCCGGACCGACGGACGCATGGATCACCCTGGCCGGTCTCGCCCGCGACACGTCGACGATCCGCCTCGGCACGCTCGTCACCTCGGCGACCTTCCGGTACCCCGGCCCGCTCGCGATCTCCGTCGCGCAGGTCGACGCCATGAGTGGCGGACGCGTCGACTTCGGCTTCGGAGCCGGCTGGTTCGAGGAGGAGCACCTCGCCTACGGCATCCCCTTCCCCACGCTGAAGGAGCGGTTCGACCGCTTCGAGGAGTCCCTCGCGGTCATCACCGGCCTGTGGGACACCCCTGAGGGCGAGACGTTCTCGTACGAGGGCGAGCACGTGCGGATCGAGAACTCCCCGGCGCTGCCGAAGCCGTACCAGCGTCCCCACCCGCCGATCGTCATGGGCGGCGCGGGCAAGAAGCGCACGCCGGCACTGGCGGCGCGCTACGCCGACGAGTTCAACGTGCCGTTCAAGTCGCTGGACGAGACGAAGGTTCTGTTCGAGCGGGTGCGCTCGGCCTGCCGGGACGCCGGACGCGACCCCGAGGAACTGACCTACTCGAACGCACTCGTGCTGTGCTGCGGCCGGGACGAGGACGAGATCGCGCGTCGCGCGGCACGGATCGGCCGTGAGGTCGACGAACTGCGGGAGAACGGACTCGCGGGTACCCCGCAGGAGTTGATCGAGAAGATCCGCACCTTCGCCGAGGCGGGGACACAGCGCATCTACCTGCAGGTCCTCGATCTCGCCGATCTCGAGCACCTCGAACTGGTGGCGGACGAGGTCATGCCCGCCGTCGCGGATCTCTGACGCGCCTCCAGTGGGTCAGTGGCTGCTGGTGGAGCCGAGGAACGCTTCGATGTCCCGGCTCCACTCGCGGCTGCGCCGCACCTCGAGACGCCAGTGCGCGAGGGCGAACAGGCCGGTCGCGGCGGCGGACGAGAACGTCCACAGCGACACCCCGGACAGCACGGCGGTGAACTTCGCGGCGGAACTGGTCAGCGGGGCCTGCGTGTATTCGCCGGTGCTCGCGTCGACCCAGACCGGCACCTCGCTGCCCGCGGTCGCGAGGCTGTCGACCTGGACGAGAGCGTGACGCGTCTCGTCGCCCCAACCCCAGGTCGCGGGGGCCGAGGAGATCTTCACGGTCTCGCCCCATCCGGCGGAGTCGCTCAGGGCGTCGGCGTCGAGGACGGCCGTGACGCTGACGCGTTCGGCATTCTGCTTCTCGGAGAGTTCGAGCTGGGAGCTCCACATGGTGGCGGACACCCACACCGCGACGGGGATCAGGAGCGCCATCACGGCGATCATGAGGGTGAAGCAGCGCGCCTCGAGCTTGTCAGTGCGACGCACGAGCGGGTCCCGCCTGCGCAGACTTCGCCGTGTGCGCCGCAGATACCCCGCTCTGGTCGTCATGTCGGCAAGCCGTCCCTTTCCCCCTCTGGAATGATCCCTTTTTCCAGGATGCGTCCGCTTTCGGGGAAGTTCAAGGAACGCCAACGCATCTCACACTCGCGCTGCGAGCGGAGATGTGGTGCGCGACACCGTCGGCCCCTGAGGCCCGACGCTCTTTCAGGCGCCGAGGCCCACCGGGCAACTCACGCCTGTGGCGTGGACGGGGCAGTAGCCGTTGGGGTTCTTCGCGAGGTACTGCTGGTGGTAGTCCTCCGCGTAGTAGAACTGCGTGAGCGGGGCGATCTCCGTGGTGATCTGCCCGTATCCGGCGTCGGCCAGTCGCTTGCCGAACGCTTCGGCCGTGGCCTCGGCGACCTCGATCTGCGTCTCGTCGTGGGTGTAGATCGCCGAGCGGTACTGGGTGCCGTGGTCGTTGCCCTGCCGCATGCCCTGGGTGGGGTCGTGGTTCTCCCAGAACTGCTGCAGGATGTGTTCGTAGCCGATCACCTTCGGGTCGAAGACGACGAGCACCACCTCGGTGTGCCCGGTCCGGCCGGAACACACCTCCTCGTAGGTGGGGTTGGGCGTGTAGCCGCCGGAATAGCCGACCGCGGTCGAGTAGACGCCGTCGAGTTGCCAGAACTCCTTCTCGGCGCCCCAGAAGCAACCCATGCCGACGACTGCGGCCTGCAGGCCCTCGGGGAAGGGGGGAACGATGCGGTTGCCGTTGACGTAGTGGGTCTCGGGGACGGGCAGCGGTTCGGCGCGACCGGGGAGCGCGTCCTCGCGCGTCACCATCTGCGACTTCGAACCTGCACGGGCGAGGATCTCGTCGAACCAGGACATGACCCGATGCTACGCGCGGGTCGGAGCGGCAGTCCGTTCGTCGGAAGCGACCTGCTTCGGCGCGAGCCAGCGGCTCTTGATCCAGTGCGCAGCCGGTACCTCGACGCTGCGGTACAGCACCTCGGCGACGAGACCGCAGCCGATCAGTAGCAGCACGATCGCCGCGGTCGTGCCGACGAGGCCCACGGTGTTCTCGTAGATCCGGTACATCACGAGGGTGTGGGTCAGGTAGATGCAGTAGCTGCGGGTCGCGACCCAGGAGACGACGGTCGAGCGCGCGAGGCGCCCGTCGTACCGCGCGACCAGCACGACCGCCGCGAAGACCACCGTCACCGTCCACAGATAGCGGCTGCCCGACCAGTAGACGTTGATGTCCGTGGCCATCACGATCACCGCGATCTGCGCGAACATCGCCGCCAGCAGGGCGCGCAGCGAGATCAGTCCGGCCCAGCCGAAGTACACGATCTGCCCGAGGAACAGGGTCGGCAGCGTCGACGCGATCTTCGACAGGAACGGCACCGTGTACGGCTCGGGCACGTACAGGTTGTAGAGGAGCACCAGCATGCACAGCACGGCGCCGAGCATCGGCACCGCCACCGGCGCCGTCCGTAGCAGCGACCGTCCCGCCACGCACCACAGATAGAACGAGATCTGCGCGGCGAGCGTCCACACAACGCCGAGCACGATCACCTGCGGTTTCAGGAAGAACGCACCGAGGAAGAAGGACAGGAACGCCTCGGAGACCGACACCGTGGTGTGGCCGCTGAAGGTGCCGTTGATGCCGAGCCACACGAGCACGACCGCGGCGAGGATCGCCACCCAGAACGCCGGCAGGAGCCGCGCGGCCCGGGCGATGAGGAACTTCCGTCGGTCCTGGCGGATCGCGGACCGGGTGACGAGCATGCCCGTGAGCATCATGAACGCCGTCACCCCGACGGACGACAGGTGCTGGTTGAGACCGGCGCCCTTGACGAGCACCTCGTAGGTGAGGTCGATGCCCCACCAGCCCGTCCCGAGGTCGTCGATCAGGTAGAAGGCGATGTGGGAGTAGAGCACGGCCGCGACCGCGACGAACCGGACGACATCGACGCCCGGCAGATCCACACGCGGTGCATCGGCCCCGCGTGTCGGTTCGTTCAGGAAGGGCCGAAACACGCGCCAATGTTAAGGTCCCGTTCACGCAGCTGTTGCCGATGGTCCCGTTCTCCGGCTGTTCCCGCTGGTGAGGGCCGTTTCCGGAGGCAGGGACGGTTTCGGGTGCTCTCCGACACAGTCGGGGTCCGATCGTGTCCGCATTACGGCCAATGTTGCGGACGGTGTAGTTATGGACTTGGGTGGAAACCCGAAAAGGTACGGAATAACTGCACGGGCCGGACGGCCCGGTGAAGAAGGGACCCTTCGTGGCTGAATACACACTTCCGGACTTGCCCTACGACTACGCAGCGCTCGAGCCGCACATCTCGGCGAAGATCATGGAGCTGCACCACTCGAAGCACCACGCCACCTACGTCGCCGGTGCGAACACCGCTCTCGAGAAGCTGGCCGAGGCCCGCGAGAACGGCACCATGGCGGCCCAGGCGACCAAGCTCGAGAAGGACCTCGCCTTCCACCTGGGTGGTCACACCAACCACTCCGTCTTCTGGAACAACCTCTCCCCCGAGGGTGGCGACAAGCCCGAGGGTGAGCTCGCTGCTGCGATCGACGACGCCTTCGGCTCGTTCGACAAGTTCCGCGATCACTTCTCCGCGAACGCGAACTCCATCCAGGGCTCCGGCTGGTCGATCCTCGCCTGGGATTCGATCGGACAGCGTCTGATCATCGTCCAGCTGTACGACCAGCAGGGCAACATCCCGATCGGCCTGACCCCGCTGCTCATGCTCGACATGTGGGAGCACGCCTTCTACCTGCAGTACCAGAACGTCAAGGCCGATTACGTCAAGGCCTTCTGGAACATCGTCAACTGGGCCGACGTGCAGGCTCGCTTCGAGCGCGCTCGCACCGCCACCTCGGGCCTGATCGTCTAGTACGGATCGGTCACAGGTCGCGAGACCGACAGCGAGGGCGCCGGGAGACCGGCGCCCTTCGTCGTCTCCGGGCCTGGTCTTTTCCATCCGCTACAGGAATCGCCATCCGCCGCAGCGAATTGCTGTAGCCGATGGCAAAAGGTGTAGCGGAAGTGCTGGCACTCGACACCTCTTGTGTGCCAACGGAGAAAACGGGCATTCTCCCCTTACCGACCGAGAGGGAGGAGTGGGATGAACGCCGAGGAACACAGCCGCATCGAGCTGTCCGCATTCCAGTCCGCCGGTTCGCTTCGAGGCTTCGTCGTCTCGGGCAGATGGCCCGCGACCACCCGTGAATGGGCCCAGGTGCTGGCGATGACGGTGCGGATCGCGTCACTGCCGGGACTGTTGCCCACCTCGACGGTGTTCGGGGTCAAGGAAGAGCTGCCCGACGACCCCGAGCCCGGAACCGTGGGCCTCGTGGTCGCCGAGGGTCCGGTGCTCGGCGAGCGTGCCGTGCAGCCCGGGCGGTTCGCCGAACATCAGCCGCCGGCGCTGATCATGCTGCATCCACCATCGGAGACGACGCCGTCACTACCGGAGAATGCCGGCGCCGCCTCGGGCTGCGTGCTGCTCCCCGGCATCCCACATCTCGGGCTCGAGCATCGCGCCGCGTGGGTCGAGGCCGAACCGGATGGGACGGTGACGGCGCTGGTCAGCAAGGTGGGAGTGGATCCGGTCAACGACCCTGACACCGCGATTCTGGCCATGCTGCTCGCTTCGTGAGGGCGCCCTGAAAACGGAAGTTCGGTTCTCCGAAAGTTAGCATTGCCTTTACAGAATTCGGTTCGCCGGGCTAACGTTGTCGTCGGCGAAGGGGAGTAGCCCCCAATCGCAGGGTCGACATACTGGCGGCGCCCGACAACGGCACTGCCCGGCCCCGCGGACCGGATCATCCTCCGGTGGGCGAGACCTTCGGCCGCTGGTCGCACCGTGCGTCCGGCGTCCGGAGGAAGCCCCGTTTCCTCCATACGAAAGGAGGAAACGCGTATGTGGTCCGCGCTCGTCCTGTCCTTCGCAGTCATCTTCGTCGCCGAACTCGGCGACAAATCCCAGCTCATGGCGATGACCTTCGCCCTGCGGTATCGCTGGTGGGTCGTCCTCTCGGGGATCCTGTTCGCGACCACCGCGGTTCACCTCGTGTCGGTCGCCGTCGGGCACTATCTGGGTGTCGCGATCCCCGCGACCGCCATCTCCATCGTCGGCGGCATCGCCTTCCTGATCTTCGGCGCGTGGACGCTGCGCGGCGACTCCCTCGACGACGACGAGCAGTCCAAGGCCGGACGCGTGGCGCGCTCCGCCTTCCTCGCCGTGACCTCCGCGTTCCTCCTCGCCGAGCTCGGCGACAAGACGATGCTCGCGACCATCACGCTCGCGACCGACAACAACTGGGCCGGGGTGTGGATCGGGTCCACCGTCGGCATGGTCGCCGCCGACGCGCTGGCCATCGTCATCGGTGCCGTGCTCGGCCGGCACCTTCCCGACAACGCCATCCGTTACGGCGCCGCCGCGTTGTTCTTCGGCTTCGGCGCGTGGATGCTCGGCGACGGGCTGTTCCCGGAGACCGGTGCCGTGGGACCGATCGCCGGCGCGGTGGCCCTGCTGCTGTCCGTCGCCGCGATGGTGGTCGTACGCCGCCGCTCCCGCCGTGTCGCCGAGGACGATTCCCCGGCCTTCATGCGTTCCTGATCACCCTTCCGAACAGTGTCTTTCCGCTTCGGACAGGAGTATGCTTGCCGATAGGCAAATAAATTCGGAGGTGGTTCCATGTCTGAACTCACGGACAGCACCCCTCGATCCGAAACTCCTCCGTTCGACGCGGAAGACGTCCACCGTCTGCGTATCGCGATCGGACGGATCTCCCGCCGCATGGGCATGTTCGCCTCGGAGGAAGGGCTGACGCGTTCGCAGTCGACTCTCCTCACGACCGTCGCCCGCCACGAGACGATCGGAGTCCGCGAACTCGCGGAGATCGAAGGGCTCAACCCCACCATGTGTTCGCGCATGGTGGGCAAACTCGAAGACGCCGGGTTGCTCACCCGGTCCCCCGACGCCGACGACAAGCGCGTCGTCCGCGTCCACATCACTCCCGCCGGTGCCGCACTGTCGGCAGAACTGCGCGGCCGCCGCACCGCCCTGTTCGCCCGTCACCTCGCCGAACTGAACGACCGGCACCTCGAAGCTCTGCACGACGCACTGCCCGCCCTGGAGGCACTCTCGCAGCGCGTCGCCGATTCACCGCGCCCCTCCGCCGAGGGGGGTCGCCCGTGACGATGCTCGCCGACCTCAGAGGACAGACCTTCGCGGCCCTGCGCGGCCCCAACTTCCGCCTCTACATCAGCGGCCAGGCCGTCTCGCTCATCGGCACGTGGATGCAGACGGTCGCGCAGTCGTGGCTCGTCCTGCAGCTCACCGGCTCCGCGACCGCCATCGGCATCGTGCTCGCGCTGCAGACCGTGCCGATGCTGCTGCTCGGTCCCTATGGCGGGGTGGTCGCCGACCGTTCCGACAAGCGCCGGCTCATGATCGGGTTGCAGACCCTCATGGGTGTGCAGGCCCTGATCCTGGGGCTGCTCGTCGTCACCGACACCATCGCCCTGTGGCACGTCTACGTCCTGGCGGTCGCGCTCGGCCTCAACCAGTGTTTCGAGAACCCCGCGCGACAGTCGTTCATGCTCGAACTCGTCGGCCCGGAGGACCTGCGCAACGCCGTGAGCCTGCAGTCGGTCCTCGCCTCGTGCTCGCGCATGATCGGCCCGGCCGTCGCCGGCCTGGTCATCGCCGCAGGCGGCCTCGGCGTGTGCTTCCTACTCAATGCTGCGAGCTTCGTCGCCGTCGTCACCTCGCTGCTGCGACTCGACGTCTCCCGGCTTCAGCGCTCCCCCGCCGCCGCCCGCGCCAAGGGACAGCTGCGCGAGGGCTTCGCCTACGTCCGCCGCACGTCCGACCTGGCCGTCCCGCTGCTGATGATGGCGCTCGTCGGATGTCTGGCCTTCGAGTTCCAGGTGGTCCTGCCGGTCCTGGCCGACCACACCTTCGCAGCCGGTGCCGGGGCCTACGGCTTCCTCACCGCCGCGATGGGCGCGGGATCGGTCGTGGGTGGGCTCGCCGTCGCCACCTGGGGCCGCACCGGGACCAGGCCGCTGATCCTCACCTCCCTCGCGTTCGGCATCGCCATGGCGGTCGCCGCCGCGGCCCCGAACCTGACCACGCTCATCGTGCTCATGGTGATCGTCGGTGCACTGAGCGTGACGTTCACATCCACCACCAACAGTTCGCTGCAGCTCGCCTCCGCGCCGACGATGCGCGGACGGGTGATGGCCCTGTGGTCGGTCGCCTTCCTCGGTTCCACGGCCATCGGCGGTCCCATCGCCGGATGGGTGTGCGAGCAGTGGGGTGGTCGGGCCGGACTGCTGCTCGGTGCCGTCGCGTGTCTCGTGGCCGCGGCGATGGGAGTCGTCGCACTGCGCCGCCGGACCGCGACCCCCGCGGAACCCGCGGCCGTCACCGGTTAGGGTTCGTGACGAACGACACTCACACGGGACAGGAGATACGAACAGTGGAGATTCAGGGATCCGCGGCACTGGTGACCGGTGCCGCTTCCGGTCTCGGCGCCGCAACCGCACGCCGCCTCGCCGACGCCGGAGCGACCGTCTTCGGCCTCGACCTGCAGCAGTCCATCGACCGCGTCGGCGATGCCGCACCCGCGGGTGTCACGCTCCTCGCCACCGATGTGACCAGCGGCGACGAAGTGCAGGCTGCCGTCGACCGCATCGTCGAGTCCGGTGTTCCGCTGCGCATCGTCGTCAACTGCGCCGGTGTCGGCTGGGCCGGCCGCATCCTGTCGAAGAACGGCCCGCACGACCTCGAGCTGTTCCGCACGGTCATCACCGTCAACCTGCTCGGCACCTTCAACGTCATGCGCCTCGCGGCCGACGCGATCTCCAAGACCGAGACGGTCGACGAGTCGGGTCAGCGCGGCGTCATCATCAACACCGCCTCGGTGGCGGCGTTCGAGGGCCAGATCGGCCAGATCGCGTACTCCGCGTCGAAGGGTGGCGTGCACGGCATGACCGTCCCCGCCGCACGCGACCTCGCGCAGTTCGGCATCCGCGTCAACACCATCGCCCCCGGCATCGTCGACACCCCGATGCTCGCCGGTGTCACCGAGGAGTACCGCAAGGGCCTCGAGGCCGGTGTGCCGTTCCCGTCGCGGCTCGCCCAGCCTGCCGAGTATGCGCAGCTCGCGCAGATGATCGTCGAGCACGACTACCTCAACGGCGAGACCATCCGCATGGACGGTGCGCTGCGCATGGCGCCGCGGTAATCACGTCCCTTCCGTGCGCGTTTCCGGTGGTTCCGGCCACCGGGAACGCGCACGTGCGTTAGACCGGTCCCATGCGGATCGTTCTCGCCGTGGTGCTCGTCGTCGCGCTCGTCGGCGTCGCCGGCTGGGCGTTGCAACGACGCCTGATCTACCTGCCCGACAGCTCTGCTCCCCCGTCCGCCGCGACCGTCCTGCCCGGCGCCGAGGACGTTGTGCTCACCACCGCCGACGGTCTCGAGCTCGACGCCTGGTTCGTGCCCGGTCGCGCTCCCGACGGACCCGGAGCCGGCTTCACCGTCCTCCTCGCCCCCGGTAACGGCGGCAACCGCCTCGGCCGCGTCGACACCGCCGCCGACCTCGCCGCGGCGGGTTTCTCGACGCTCCTGTTCGACTACCGCGGGTACGGCGGCAATCCCGGCTCCCCCACCGAGGAGGGTCTCGCCGCCGACGCCCGCGCGGCGCTCGGCTATCTCCGTTCGCGCGACGACGTCGACCCCACCCGGCTGCTGTACTTCGGAGAGAGCCTCGGCTGCGCCGTGGTCACCGCGCTCGCCGTCGACAACCCTCCCGCCGCGATGCTGCTGCGCTCGCCGTTCACCGATCTCGCCGCCGTGGCCCGGCACCACTATCCGTTCGTCCCCGCCGCGGCACTGAAGGACGAGTTCCCCGTCGCCGATCTCGTCGGCCGCATCGACGTGCCGATCACGGTCGTCTACGGCACCGCCGACAGCATCGTCCCGCCCGCCCAGAGCGCGGCGGTCGCCGATGCCGCCCGGCAGTTGCACGAGCGGGTCGAGCTCGGCGGTCTCGAACACAACGATCCACCGATGTTCGGCGCGCCTGTGGTGGACGCCCTGATCCGGCTCAGAGCAGGCCTGTGAGTCTCACGGATCCGTCGAATCTCACCAGGTCGGGGTCGGGTTGCATCTTCGCGGCCGAACCGTGCAGGTACAGGCCGCCGACGACGAACGACGACGAGTCGCGGATCGGGACAGCCGGCGCAGCTCGGCGTCCGGAGCCGCCCCGGGGCACGTGTGCCGGCATCAGCTTGCCGCCGGAACCATGCACGGGGCACGACCTGCGCTACAGGTCCTCGATGAACGGGATGTCCAGCACCGCGCGATCACTCATCCACTCGCGCAGGACCTTCGTGGCGATCACGTCGTCCTCGTTGTACTCGAGCAACCGCACACGCTGCGCCGGATCGGGCTCGCCCGCCATGCCCACGGCCTCGCGGTACCAGCTCATCGACGCCTCACCCCCGGCCTCGGCGTCGCGCCAGTGATGCCCCGCGATCGGCGCGATCTTCTTGAGCCCCTTGCCGTTCGGGCACACGAACTGGTCGGTGACGGCCTGGAAGATGTCGACCCACTCGTTCGAACCGATGAACGCCTTGACCTCCGCGAGTTCCGGCACACCCGGGAAACCGTGGAACCGGCGCGCCGACGACAACAACCACTTGTCCTCCGCCGACCGCGAATAGCAGTAGGCCGCAAAGGTCTTCCCGCGACGTTCGGCCGCGCGCCGCTGGTCCGACAGCCAGCGCCAGAACTCGGCGAACGAGCGTGCCTCGTCGTCGGTCGGCACGGGCTCCCACGTCGCGAACGGGATGTACTCCGAGGACGATCCCGAATTGAGGAGCGTGCCCCACAGATAGGCGCCGTGCTCGTGGTAACTCTCCATGTCGATGTCGACCTCGACGTCGGCGCGGTGGACGTGCACGTGCCGGTAGCGACGCACGAGCGGCACACCGGCGATCCACGCCCGCGCCGTGACGATCGCGTCCTCGAACGAACCCTGCGGCCACGCCTCGGGTTCCTCCCCTTCCCACCGGGCGAGACCGTCGATGGTGTGCACCTCGAGTTCGCGCAGCACGACGGCACGCTGCCCCGGCGCGACCAGCGACACATCCCGGGTGACGGTGAGTTCGGCGCGGCAGCGGTCCCACCACGGGCAGGTCTTGCACTCGCCGATCTGCGACGGCGCCGTCGGAGCCAGACCCCGCGCAACCTCCAGACGGTCCGCCAGGCGGGCGTCGTAGTCGTCGAGGATCTGGTCGAGATCGTGCACGAGGATGCAGTCGCCGCCGTAGCCGATCGCCCCGGCGACCTTCGCGGGGCTCGCGAGTCCGTGACGCTCGAGCATCCGGTACAGGTGCGCGAGGCGCATCTGGTCGCGCACCTGACTGCGCACCTTGCGGGTCTCGTCGACGGCGGGTGCCCACGCGAACAGATCGGTGGTGAGCGCGCCGCGTCCGGGATCGGTGACCTTGTGGTTGACGACGATCACCGGGATGTAGCCGCCGTGTTCGGCGTCGCGCAGCAGGATCTCCGACCGGCCGCGGCGTCCGGTGTCGGGTTCGCTCGGCAGCACCGCACCCCAGATGCGGTCGGCGCCCGCGCGGCACGCGTCGAGTGTGCGCTCGGCGCGCTGCGACATCGGTCCTTCGGGGGCGACGCGCGCCCACCCGTCCGGGTCGGCGTCGAACAGCTTCTGGCGGATCGCCTCGCGATGCGCAGCCGCCGCCTCCTGGCGTTGCCGCGCACCCGGATTCTCGGGTGCACCTGCGAGTTCGTCGGGGAAGGTGGCGTCGAGATAGACCCGGTGGCGGCACCTCGTCAGCGCAGCGGCCTCGAGGGAGACGGCTGTGCGCTGTGACACTCCGCGTGGGGGCCGCGGTAGTTCTCCGGTTGCGTCCACGACATTCCAGGGTATTCCCTGCACAGGCGACGGCTCGCAGCAGCACCGTCACGTTAGGCTGACGCGGGGCGCCGGAGCGTCGTGTCGTACCGAATGGAGGGTGCTGTTCGATGGGGTTGTTCACACGGAAGCGTCGCGCGACTCGCAGGGCGGAAGCGAAGGCGCTGAGGACCAAGGCGAAGCTCGAGGCCAGGCTGGTCGCGAAGAATCGGCTCGAGAACGACCGGCGGGCAGCGAAGGCCCAGGCGAAGATCGACAAGAAGCTCGCGAAGTCGCAGGTCAAGCTCGACCAGGAACTCGCGAGGTCGCAGGCCAAGGTCGAGAAGGAACAGATCGCGACCCTCAAGGCACAGAAGAAGGCCGCCGAGAATCAGGGCCTCACCGCAGCGAAGGTGCGCCGCTATCTCGGCGTCGCGCGTCTGCTCGCGCCGGTGCTCGTCCCGATCGTCTACCAGGCCGTGACGGCGCTGCGCGGTCAGCTCGACTCGCGTCGCGCGCAGCAGCTCGGGGTGCCGATCGAGGAACTGGGTTCATTCACCGGTCACGGTGCCCGGCTCAGTGCCCGCATCGCGGGTGCGGAGCAGTCGCTCGCGAAGGTCGAGCAGCGCAACCCCAAGGACGCGGAGACGCAGAAGTTCGCCACGGCGACCCGCGAACGCCTCACCGATCTGACCGCCGCCGTGCAGACGGCCGAGCAGATGCCGGCCGCGCGCCGGAAGTCGGCGCACGCGGCGATCTCGTCGGAACTCGACGGCATCGAAGCGGATCTTCTCGCACGCCTCGGCGTGCGCTGACACGGCTGCACATCAGGAACGAGCACGACCGACAGTGACCAGGTACCCGACCGTTCTCGGCACCACCGCGGGCATCGCCACCGCGGTGCTGGCGGTGGCCGCCCACGGCTCCGCCGGCGGTGGTGTGCCGACGGGACCGGTCGCGGTACTGCTGGTCGCGGTCGCGGCGATCGTCGGGATCCTCGGCGCGCACCAGCCGTCGCTGTCCCCGCTCGTGCTGCTCGCCGGTGGGCAGGCGGCCACGCACGTCGCGCTCACCGTGCTGGTGCCCGGCCACGAGCACCTGTCGGTGTCCATGCTGGGCGCCCACACGCTGGCCGTGGCGGTGTGCGCGGTGTTGCTCAGCGCCGCGGCCCACGTGTACGCGGCGTGCGGCACCGCGCTGCGGGTCGTGCTGCTGCGCGGGCCGCGGGTCGCCGCCCCCGCCGTGCTCGCCCCGACCTCGTCGACCGGCCGACTGGTGTGGGGACGTGCACCCCCGGCCATCTCGCGGAGAGGACCACCGCTCGCCACGGCTGTGCTGTGACGATCGATCCTCCAACCACGAGAAAGACCACATATGTTCGAGTTCTCCCGTCGCGCCCTCGTGGGCGCGACTGCAACCGCTGCGCTGATGGTCGCGGGCGCCGGCATCGCTTCGGCCCACGTCACCGTCGTCGCACCCGGAGCCGAGCAGGGCGGCTACACCGTCCTGACCTTCCGGGTCCCCACCGAGTCCGAGACCGCCGGCACGACGGCACTCACCGTCGAGCTTCCGGGCCTGCGCTCGGCGCGCACCGAGCCGCTGCCCGGCTGGACGGCGACCGTCGAGAAGGATCCCGAGTCGCAGCTCGCGACCTCCGTGACGTGGACCGCCGAGCCGGACGTGCAGGTCGGGCCGGGGCAGTTCCAGCAGTTCGTCCTGTCCGTCGGGCCGCTGCCCGAGGAGGACCAGGTCGCCTTCCCCGCAATCCAGACCTACAGCGACGGCGAGGTCGTGGCGTGGGACGAGATCACGACCGGCGACGAGGAGCCCGAGCGTCCCGCCCCCAGCCTGACGCTCGCGGCGAGCAGCGGCGACGGGCACGGCAGCAGCGGCGACGCGCACGTCACCGACACCGGGCAGACCGCTGCGGCGTCGGAGGGCACGACGACCGACAGCACCGCGCGTTGGCTCGGCGGTATCGGTCTGGTGCTCGGCGCGCTCGGTGCCGCACTCGGTCTCGGCGCCGTGATCCGGGGGCGGCGGGCATGAAGCGCATCCTCGTTCTCCTCACCGCGCTGATCGCGGCGCTGACCCTGTCCGTCGGTTCCGCGGCCGCCCACTCGGTGGTGCTGTCGAGCTCGCCCGAGGACGGCGAGCAGATCGCCGAGGCACCCGATCGGGTGACCGTGACGTTCAACGAGAACCTGCAGGAGCAGTTCGCGGCCCTGACCGTCGTCGGGCCGGACGGCAACCTGTGGTCGAAGAGCGACCCGATCATCGAGGGTGCGAACGCATCCGTCGAACTCGACGGTCTCGGCCCCGTGGGCGAGTACACGATCGCCTACCGGGTGACCTCCGCCGACGGGCATCCCGTCAGCGGAACCCGCACCTTCACGCTCACCCAGGAGGGAACCGGCACGCCCGGCGAGGCGGCGTCCGGTGACACCGCGACCGGTGAGACCGGCGCGGAGTCGGGCGAGAGCGACAGCAGCGGACCTGCCGTGTGGTGGTTCGTCGTCGCAGGTGTCGTCGTGGTCGCCGCAGGTCTCGCCTTCGCGCTGCGCAAGCCGAAGGCCTGACCGGCATGATCCCGGAACGCCGGCAGTGGCTCGTCGTGGCCGCTGCCGGCGTTGCCTTCGGAACCGTCGCGGGCATCGCCGTGGCCGGTTCCCTCGCCCTGCCCGCCCCCTCGAGTTCGGTACGGGCGATCGGGCTGTGCGCCGGCTCGACCGTGCTCGGGCTCGCGGTCCTGGCCGTCATGGTGCAGCGGCAACGCCGTCCCGCGGTCCCCTCCGACACGCTGTGGCGGACGATCGCCGCGCTCGGCGGTGTCTGGCTCGTGCTCGCGAGCGTCGACCTCGCCTGGGCCGCGTCCACCGCGGCCGACGTTCCCGCCACAGATTTGGACGTGGGGCGGTTCGGCCAGTTCGTCGGCACCACCACGGGCCGCGTGGATGCGGCGGCATGGGTGTGCATCGCCGCGATCGTCGTCGTCGCCGCGGTGGCGTACCGCCGGTCGGCGGGGTGGTCCACCCTCCCGGTGCTCGTGGCCGCGGCGCTCGCGTTGATCGCCCGCCCGGTCACCGGCCACATGGCGCAGCAACCGCTGGGATCGCTGCTCAACGCCGTGCACGTGCTCGCGGCCGCGGTGTGGTTCGGGGTGCTCGTGGCGCTGGCCGTCACCGTGCGGGGCCGCGGAGGATGGGCGGAACTGCTGCCGCGCTATTCGCAGCTGGCCCTTCGGTGCGTCGTGGCGTTGGTGATCACGGGGGTGGTCGACGCGGCGGTGCGGCTCGGTTCGGTCTCCGCGCTGCTGGGCACGGGCTACGGACGCGTCGTGCTCGCGAAGGCGATCGTGCTGTGCGCCCTGCTGGGGCTCGCGTGGAACTGGCGGCGCAACTGGCTCCCCGCAGCCTCGGCGCACCGCCTGCCGGAGGAGGAGTCGCTGCGCAACGCCGTCCTCGAGGTGTGCGCGATGTCGGTGGCGCTCGGGCTCGCGGCCGGGCTCGCAACGACCGGCTGAACCGTCACAAGGACGCCGCGCGTTCCAGGTCCTGCACGAACGAGCGGAACATGTCGTCGCGCTGCGATTTCGCCCGCAGCACCGCCGACGGGTGCACGGTGACGACCACCGCCGGATCGCACGACCCGCACAGCTCCTCGGGCAGGTGCAGGACCTCCCCGCGGTGCTGCGTGAGCTTGAAGTCCTTACCGAGCAGCGACTGCGCGGCCGTGGCTCCGAGGCACACCACCACGTCGGGGCGGACGGCGTCGAGTTCGGCCTCGAGCCACGGCCGGCACGCCGCGACCTGCCCACCCGACGGTTTCTTGTGGATGCGTCTGCGGCCGTTGGCGGACCGGTCGAAGCGGAAATGCTTGACCGCGTTGGTCACGTACACCGCCCCGCGATCGATACCCGCGCGTTCGAGGGCCTTGTCGAACAGGTGCCCTGCGGGCCCGACGAACGGTTCTCCCGCGAGGTCCTCCTCGTTGCCCGGTTGTTCGCCGACGAACAGCATGCGTGCGTCGCGCACCCCTGCCCCGAAGACCGTCCGCTCGGCCGCCTTGTAGAGATCGCATCCCCGGCATCCCGCGGATGCGGCGGCGAGTTCGGCGAGGTCGCGGCTGTCGGGTACGTACTCCTGCGCGCCGGGATAGGTCACCATGGCTGTCGCATACCCGGCTTCACCGCGGTTGCACCAGTCGCGCGATCCAAGCGCGGCTGTCGGCGGGGTCGATGACGTCGTCGAGTTCGAAGCTCGTCGCCGCCTGCAGGGCCTTGCCCTGCTGGTAGGCGAGGGCGACGAGCCGGTCGAACAGTTCCTCGCGCTCCCGGGGTGTCTCTGCGGCGTCGAGTTCCTTGCGGAATCCGAGACGCACGGCCCCTTCGAGTCCCATTCCGCCGATCTCCCCCGTCGGCCACGCGACGGTGAATTCGGGTGCGTGGAAGGATCCGCCGGCCATCGCCATCGCGCCGAGGCCGTAGCCCTTGCGAAGGATGATCATGCCGAACGGGACGGTCAAGCGTGCGCCGGCGACGAAGAAACGTCCGAAGCGGCGCACGGTGGCGTCCTTCTCCGATTCCGGTCCGACCATGAATCCCGGTGTGTCGCACAGACTCACCACGGGAAGCCGGTGTGATTCGCACAGTTCCAGGAAGTCCGCGGCCTTGTCGGCGGCTTCGGCGTCGATCGCCCCGCCGCGGTGGGCGCTGCTGTTGGCGAGCACACCGCAGGAGGCGCCCTCGACGCGCATCAGAGCGGTGACGATGCCGACGCCGTAGTCCGGGCGCAGTTCGAGCACCGATCCGAGGTCGGCGATCGCGTCGATCGCCGACCGCACGTCGTAGGCGCGGAGCCGGTTCTCCGGCACCACATGTCGCGCGAGACGCGGGTCGGGTGCCTGCCGGTCCTCGTGCGGCGCGGTGAAGTAGGCGAGATATCGCCGGGCGACGTCCACGGCGTGTGCCTCGTCGCGCGCTGCGACGTGCACGACGCCGTTGCGGCGTTGCACGTCGATCGGCCCGATGTCCTCGGGGCGGTGCACGCCGAGTCCTCCGCCCTCGATCATCGCGGGGCCGCCCATGCCGATGTTGGCGTCGGGGGTCGCGATGAGCACGTCGCACACCCCGGCGAGCGCGGCGTTGCCCGCGAAGCAGCGGCCGGAGACGACCGCGACGGTGGGCACGCGTCCGCGCAGCGACGCCATCGAGCGGAAGGTGGGCAGGTCGAGGCCCGCACCGGAACCGGCGTCGACGTCCCCGGGTCGCCCGCCACCACCCTCGGCGAACAGCACGAGCGGCACCCGCCGCCGGGCGGCGAGTTCGAGCAGCCGATCGGTCTTGCGGTGGTTGTTACGGCCCTGGGTACCTGCGAGGACGGTGTAGTCGTAGGACATCACGACCACCTCGGCCCCTCCGATCCGGGCGGTGCCGCCGACGAGTCCGTCCGCGGGGGTGTTCGCGATCAGGTCCTCCTCGCTGCGGCGGCCGCGCTGCGCGGCGAGGACGAGCGGCCCGTATTCGACGAAGCTGCCGCCGTCGACGAGGTCGGTGATGTTCTCGCGCGCAGTGCGCCGGCCCCGCCCGTGCCGCTTCGCCACGACCTCGGGCCGCGCCGCGTCGGTGGTGATCTCGTGCCTGCGGCGGATCTCGTCGAGGTCGGCACGGTCGGCGTCGAGGTCGACCGCGGCGATGTCGTCCGTCGCGGTGTCCGCGTCGAGCACGCGGACCACCGCGAGCACGGTGCCCGGGTCGACGGTGCGGCCCGGCTCGACGAGCACGCGTTCGACCACGGCGCTGCCCGGTGCCCGGATCTCGTGCTGCATCTTCATTGCGTCGAGCACGGCGAGCGGCGCACCGGCCGGAAGGGTATCGCCTGCGCGGGCGATCTCCACGACCGTGCCGACCATCTCGGCGTGCACCGCGTGTTCGTCGGCGCGCAGATCCGTGTACTCCACCGGCGCGGTCGTGGCGGTGTCGACGAAATCCGCGAGCCGCTCCCCCAGCCACGTGGTGTGGACGTTGCCGGACCGGAACTCCTTGTCGTCCAGGATCTTCTGCAGGAGATCGCGGTTGGTGTCCACACCGTCGACGACGAACTCGCCGAGTGCCGTCGACGCCTTGCGCAGCACGGCCGCGCGGTCGCCGGAGCGCACGTACGCGACGACCTTGGCGAGCAGGGAGTCGTAACGTCCGGTCACCTCGAGGCCGGGTCGGCCGTGGGTGTCGACGCGGATGCCCGGTCCGGTGGGAGGCGTGAACGCGGTGAGCGTCCCGGCGGTGGGCAGGGCGATGCCATCGGCGCGCGATGTCTCGGCGTTGACGCGCACCTGCACCGCGATGCCCTGCGCCATCGCAGGACGTCCGCCGATCCCGTTGCCGTCGAAGGTGATTCCTGCGGGGAGGTCGAGTTCGTCGAATCCCGCCCCGCGAGCGATCGCGATCTGGGTCGCGACGAGATCGACGCCCGTCACCTCCTCGGTGACGGTGTGTTCCACCTGGATCCGGGGGTTGACCTCGAGAAACACGAAACCGGCGTCGTGGACGAGGAATTCGACGGTGGACAGCCCGTGGCATCCGACGTTCCCGATCAGCCGGACGGCCGCGCCGTGCAGCGCCTCCCGCAGGGCGTCGGGCAGGTCGGGCGCGGGTGCGACCTCCACGAGTTTCTGGTGCCTGCGCTGCACGCTGCAGTCGCGGTCGCCCAACGCGACGGCGCGGGTACCCGACCCCGACTCGGCAGCCACGACCTGCACCTCGACGTGCCGGGCACGCTCGACGAGCGCCTCGGCGTACAGCCGGTCGTCGTCGAAAGCGGCGAGCGCTTCGGCGGCGGCGAGCCGGAGCGCCTCGTCGAGATCGGCGGCATCGCGGACCACGCGCATGCCGCGACCGCCACCACCCGACAGTGCCTTGACGACGATCCCGCCCGGATGGTCGCGCAGGAAGGCCCGCACGGACTCCGGATCCGTCGCCTCGACGGCAGCGGTCACCGGGATGCCGAGTTCCTCCGCCACCGAGCGGGCGGCCCGCTTGTCGCCGAGGACGCGCAGTGCTTCCGGGGACGGCCCGACGAAGGTGAGTCCGGCGTCCGCACAGGCCTGCGCGAAGGCGGCGTTCTCGCTGAGGAATCCGTAACCGGGATGCACGAGCGTGCATCCGGTCGCTCGGGCGACCCCGACGATCGCCCCGGGGTCGAGATAGGCCGAGGGACCGGACTCCGGTAGGGCCTCGGCTCGCGTGGCGGCGCGGACGTGCGGAGCGTCGGCGTCGTCCGCGGCGTGGACGGCGACGGTGTCGAGTCCGAGGTCCCCGGCCGTGCGGACGACACGCAACGCGATCTCACCCCGGTTGGCTACGAGCAACATCGACGATCCTTCCCTCGGCAGCGGTTGTATCAACTCCTACTCCGGTCGGCACCCGCACCGCAGACCGCCGTCTCACGCAACGACCACGGGACGGTAGCGCAGGGCGCGACCGAGACCGAGCGCCATCAGCACGGACGTGATCG
This sequence comes from Rhodococcus sp. GQ147, assembly GCF_059759155.1. NCBI lineage: Bacteria > Bacillati > Actinomycetota > Actinomycetes > Mycobacteriales > Nocardiaceae > Rhodococcus > Rhodococcus sp. GQ147. The sequence continues at coordinate 87,343 of NZ_JCAXDU010000007.1, read as the reverse complement.
ACGCCGTCGCCATGATCGCGGCGAGCACGACCACCTGGAACCGTCCGGCCTCCACCGGCGACAACCCGCCGAAGATCGCGCCGACGAACGCCCCGGGCAGCGTCACCAGACCGGTCGTCTTCGTCTGGTCGGTCGACGGGATCATCGCCGCGTGCACGGCGAAGCGTGCGGGTGAGAGTGTCGCCTGCCGCATCGTCGCGCCGAGTGCGAGCCAGCCCTCCACCTCGGGCCAATGGTCGTCGACGGTTTCGTGGAAGCGGCGACCGGCGAGGGCCGCGACCGTCATGGTGTTGCCGATGATGATGCCGCCGAGCGCGAGCGCGTAGCGCGGGGTGGCCTCCACCGCGCCGGTCGCGAAGACGATGCCCGCCGCGACGACTACGCCGGTCGACATCGCGACGGCCGTCGCCCCGCGCACGACGGCCTCGTTCCCGATCCGCTGGCAGGCCGTCCACCACGCGACGGTGAACATCACCACGAGCACCACGGCGACCCAGCGGGCGTCGGCGATGACACCGGAGAGCACGACGCTGATGAGCGCGAGCTGGACCGCGCCGCGGGCGATGGCACCGACGGGCGCGAATCGGTGCGGGACCCGGAACGCCCACAGCACCGCCGACGAGATCACGGCGAGGGCGAGGATGCCGATGATCGTGGGGATCAGGACGGTCGGGTCGATCACAGGGTCGACGTTAACGTCCCGGTCGCCGGGTGAGGCCCTATCGTCGCTCGGGCGCGGCGCGTCCCCAAAGGCGCTCGGGCGCGGCGCGTCCCCAAAGGCGCTCGGGCGCGGCGCGTCCCCAAAGGCGCTCGGGCGCGGTGCGTCCCCAAAGGCGCTCGGGCGCGGCGTGCGGCAGATCCGCGGTGGACGCCACGGGCCAGTGCAGCGGATCGGGGCCGAGCGTGCGGAGCTGCTCCACCTGCTCGCGGCACCACACCGACACCTCACGGCGTCCCTCGACGACGTCCTCGGAGAACTCCGTCCAGTCGGCCCATTCGGTGTCGTGCACCTCCGACGGTTCGGGGGTGGGCGCCGGCCCGTCGTAGAGCACGCGGAAGACCGGGCAGATCTCGTTCTCGACGATGCCGTTGTCCATCACCGCCCGGTAGCGGAAGGACGGCAGGACGACCTCGATGTCGTGCGCGTCGAGCCCGAGTTCCTGACGCAGCCGGCGGCGCACGGCCTCGATGAGCGGCTCGTCGGGCGCCGGATGACCGCAGCAGCTGTTCGTCAGGACACCGGGGAAGGTCGACTTGTCCAGGGCGCGCCGGGTGAGCAGAACGTTGCCGTGGTGGTCGAAGACGTACGACGAGAAGGCGAGGTGCAGCGGGGTGTCGGTGGTGTGCACCGTGGCCTTCGGCTCGATCCCGACCGCGCGGCCTGCGTCGTCGAGCAGCACGACCTGTTCCATGTGATGTCCTGTTCTGTATTCGTGTCCGAATGCCGGCTCGGCCGGTCGGGCCTCACCGGCCGAGCGGCGCGGTGGGCATCCCCAGTCTCGACCGTGAACGCAGCGTGGTCCAACCGGCCGAGGCCAGCCGCGGTGCCGCCACCGACAACCGCCGGCGCCGCGACACGCGTGCGCGCTGGTGGAGTACCCGGTATCCGCTCTCCTCCACCGCCCGCAGGATGTCGCCGTAGAGGACGAAGGCGGTCCGCATCGCGGGACGCACCTTCGGGTCGAGCAGGTCGATGCCCGGTTCGGCCACACGGTAGATCGAGCGGGTGTGCGCGATCAGGTGCGCGAGGGCGCGTTCGAACCGCACGTCGCGCTGTCCGGTCCGGCGGCAGTGCCACAGCAGGTCCTCGTCCACGTCGAAGGCGGCGAGGATGTCGGCGGGCAGGTAGATGCGGTCGCGGTCGAGGTCCTCACCCATGTCGCGAATGAAGTTGGTGAGCTGGAAGGCCTCACCGAGTGCGGCGGCGGGAGCCTCGGCCTGTTCGCGTTCGCCCTCGATCCCGAGGATGGGCAGCATCTGCAGCCCGATGACGGCGGCCGAGCCGTACATGTACTCCGACAGTTCGTCCATCGTGCGGTACCGCGACCGGAACAGTTCGGTGCCGGGGATGTCCATCCGCATCGACCGCAAGAAGGCGTAGTAGTACTCGTGCGGGATGTCGTACCGCTGCGTGGTGTCGACGAGGGCCCGCAGCACGAGACCGAATTCGTCGTAGGTCGGCGGCCTGCCCCCGAGCGCGTCGGACAGACGGCGTTCGAGCGCGTCGAGAACCGGTGCCGCGTCGACCGGTTTCACGTCGACGATGTCGTCGACCATCCGCGCGAAACCGTAGAGGGCGTGCACCCCGGCCCGTTTGGACGCCGGGAAGATGCGGGTCGCGAGGAAGTAGGTCTTGCCATGGCGCCGGTTGAGCTCACGGCACAGTTGATACGCCTCGTGCAGATCGGGATCGATCCCGTCGAGTTCACCCATGGGCAACCGCACCTGCTTCCATCGGAATCGACATCGTCGTGAGCCCGGCAGTCGCGCCACCGGAGATACGTTCTGCGGCAAGACGTCCGGAGATGATCACGGTCGGGACGCCGACACCCGGCGTGGTACCCGACCCGGCGAGGACGACATTGTCGACGCCGTGCACGAGGTTCGGGCGGCGGAAGGGCCCGGTCTGCCGGAACAGGTGCGCCGCCGAGAAGGGGCTGCCGTCGAGCATGCCCTTGTCGGCCCAGGTCCGCGGGGTGTCGATGTGGTCGACTCGCATCGAACTCGCGAGTCCCCGATAGCCGCGCTGCTCGAGGACCTGCTGGATCTCCCGCATGTACGGCCTGCCGAGTCGGCCCCAATCGAGGGGTGCGGCAGCGAGATTCGGGCACGGCGCCAGCACCGAGACCGGTTCGCACTCGACACCGCCGCGCACGACCCGCAGGGACGGATCGGTCACGGCAGGTCGCGTGATGAGCAGGGACGGATCGGCCATCAACCGGCCGCGGCCGCGCGGGGCGGTGATCCGCGCGAAGGTCTCCGCCCACTCCTCACCGAAATCGATGGTGTGGTGGGAATCCGGCCAGGCCTGTGTCACCTCGGTGGGCACCGTGCCGTGGAAGACGACGGCCGAGGGCGACGCGACGGTGGCGCTGCGGGCGCGGCGGCGCGGCGGGACCCCGGCGCGCAGCAGCAGGTCGTCGACCACGGGCAGGTCCACGGTGAGGACGACGGCGTCGGCGGCGAACTCCCGGCCGTCCGCGGAACGCACGCTCTTCGCGCGGCCGCCGTCGACGCGGAGTTCCGACACCTCGACCCCGGTGTGCACGGTGCCGCCGTTGCGGACGAGCGCATCGACCATCGCGGCGGCGATGGTGGACATGCCGCCCTTCGGAAAGTAGACGCCGAGCGAGGTGTCCATGTGGGCGATGGCGCCGTAGACCGCCAGGGCCGTCGACGGTGCGGTGCCCGCGTACAGGGCCTGGAAGGTGAAGATTCGCCGGAGCCGGTCGTCCCGGATGAACGACCCGACGCGCGATCCGAGCCGGCCGAAGCCGCCGAGCCGGACGAGGTTGGCGGTGTCGCGCAGCGCCGCGGGTGTCGACACGAGGTCGAGCGGCGAATCGAAGTTGGAGTCGATGTAGCGGTCGAACTCGGCGTCGAAGATCGACGCGAGCCAGCGGCGCAGCCGCCGATATCCGCCGGCCTCCTCGGAACCGCACACGCGCGCGATCTCGGCGGTCATCTCGTCCGGATCGGAGTACACGTTCAGGGCGGTGCCGTCGGCGAAGCGCGCGTGGTAGCCGGGTGCGAGCGGGGTGAGGTCGAGCGCCGGGATGGTCGAGTCGAAGGATTCCCCGACGGCCGCGAGCGCGTCGGCGATGAGGTTCGGCATCGTCAGCACACTGGCGCCGTTGTCGATGTCGTAGAGATGCCGCCCGTCCTCGAACACCGGGTACGTTCCCACGCGACCACCGACCGTGTTCTCGCGTTCGAGGACGGTGACGCGCTTGCCGGCACCGGTGAGGTGGAGCGCCGCGGACAGTCCCGCGAGGCCCGCACCCACCACGACGACGGACTCGACGGAGCCGCCGACCGACCTCACGCCTTGCCTACCTGCGCGCGCGGGGTCGTCTGCTCGGTGCGCGTGCGCGCTTCCATGAACAGCTGGAGGAAACCCACGGACGGGTACGGGTGCCGATTCTCGTTCTGCCGGGCTTCGTAGTTGGGCATGATCGGTGTTCCTCTGGTCGTCGCCTGAGCGGCGTGGGCGTGCGTAGTGGTTCGTGTCGGTCGGTTCGGGTGACGGCCCTCACGCCGTCTCTCCCCGTATTCGGAGCCCGTCGTCGAGCGGATGGGTCGGGTCTGCGGATTCGTCCCGGCCCTGGACGGGCGCGATACGGTCGAGGTATGGCTGCCCGCAAGACCGCTGTACTCCGACGGCCGTCGGAGACCGACGACTACCTCTACGAACCCGTCGATCGCAGGATCAGAGGTGAGTGGTTCGGCCGGACGGTGGTCGACAGCACCCGGGCCGTGCTGGTGTGGGCACCCGGCAAGCCCGTTCCGTTCTATGCCTTCCCCCGCGAGGACGTCCGGCTCGACCTGATCGCGGCCTCCCTGTCACCGAGCCGCTCCCGGCAGGACGTCTGGCAGTGGTACGACATCGTCGTCCGCGACCATCGGGCCTATTCACCGGTCTGCCAGCTCGACGTCGACGGTCTCGACGACCGTCTCGTCTTCCAGTGGTTCCGGTGGGGCGAGACCGGGCCGGGCGACGACGTCGACGAGGGCGAACGGTGGTTCGAGGAGGAGACCGAAGTGTTCACCCATCCACGCGATCCCTATCACCGCGTCGACGCCCTGCGCAGCTCCCGGCACGTGCGGGTGACCATCGGCGACGTCGTGGTCGCCGAGACCCGCAACCCCGTACTCGTGTTCGAGACCGGCCTCCCGACCCGCTACTACCTCCCTCCCGAGGACGTCGACTTCTCGGTGCTCGAGGAATCCGAGTGGCGGACGAGCTGCCCCTACAAGGGCGTCGCCCGATACTGGTCGTTCTCCGGCACACCGCCTGCCGAGAACGTCGCATGGTCGTATCCCGAGCCGTTCCCCGGCATGGAGCCCATCGAGGGATACGTGTGCTTCTACGACGACGCCGCGGAGATCACGGTCGAGGAGTGAGTGCGTCGGCTGCGGGACGCAGCGCTGCCCCGATCCCCGAGCCGCGGGCCTGGCGCGCACTGGCGGCCCTGTGCGTGGGTCTGTTCATCACCCTGCTCGACCAATCGCTCGTCGCGGTGTCGCTGCCGCGTATCCGCGAGGATCTGGACGCGAGCATCAACCAGGTGGTGTGGGTGTCGGCGGCCTATCTGCTGACCTTCGCGGTGCCGCTGCTGGTCACCGGTCGTCTCGGCGACCGTTTCGGTCAGCGCAACGTCTACCTGGTGGGCATGGCGATCTTCACGGCCGCGGCCTTCGCGTGCTCGATGGCTCCGACGATCGAGTGGCTGATCGCGCTGCGTGCGGTGCAGGGGCTCGGCGGGTCGCTGATCAACCCGCAACCGCTGAGCATCATCCACCGGATCTTCGCGCACGACCGGCGCGGTGCGGCCACCGGTGTGTGGAGCGCGGTGGCCAGCTCGGCGGGTCTGTTCGGGCCCGTCCTCGGTGGGGTGCTCGTCGGTACCGGTGGGTGGCGGTGGGTCTTCTTCGTCTACATCCCGCTGGGCCTGATCTCTCTGGTGATGGTCGCGCGGTACGTGCCGAAACTGCCGACCGGGGCGCGTCGCATCGACGTGCTGAGCGCCGTCGTCTCGCTGGTCGCGGTCACCGGCGTGATCTTCTCCCTGCAGCAGGGTCCCGATGTCGGCTGGACCGTGTGGGTGTGGGTCGTCCTCGGTATCGGGATCGTGGCGTTCGGGGTGTTCGTGCGTCTGCAGCGGACCGCGGTGGCCCGCGGCACCGAGGCGCTGGCCCCGCTCGGGTTGTTCACCCGCCGCAACTTCACCCTCGGGGTGACCGCCGTGGCGACGCTGGGTTTCACGGTCTACGCCGTGAACCTGCCGATCATGCTCTACCTGCAGGTGGGTCAGGGACTGTCCGCGCAGGTCGCAGGTCTGATGCTGGTACCGATGGGCGTGATCTCGGTGATCATGGCGCCCTTGATCGGGCGGGTCACCGATCGGGTCGCGCCGGGCCGGATCTCCCGGATCGGTTTCTCCGCGATGATCGCGGCGATGCTGTCGTTCGGTGTGGCGATGCATCTCGAGGCCACCGTAGGCTGGCTCCTGATCCCGATCGTGCTGCTCGGTTTCGCGAACTCGTTGTGCTGGGCCCCGAACTCGACGATCGCGTTGCGCGACCTGCCCGGTGACCTCGTAGGCGCCGGATCGGGTGTGTACAACACCGCCCGGCAGGTCGGTGCGGTACTCGGTGCGGCCGCCCTCGGTGCGGTGATGCAGATGGGTGAGGGGGCGCTCGGGTTCGGTGCCGCGATGGGCAATGCGGTGTTGCTCCCGGTGGTCTTCCTCTTGGTGGGACTGGTGGCGGTCTCCCGTTTCCGAGAGAGTTCCACCGTCACCAGCGCAACGGGTGCGTGAGCAACCGCCATCGGCGCAACGGGTGCGTGAGCAACCGTCATCGGCGCAACGGGTGCGTGAGCAACCGTCATCGGCGCAACGGGTGCGTGAGCAACCGTCATCGGCGCAGCAGGTGCGTGACCAGGCGTCCGCCTTCCTCCAGGGACATGTGGGGAAGATAGGCACGACCGACCGCGATCCCGATGGTCGGCAGCGCCGCCGGGTCCGGGAACACCATGTACAGCGGGCGGTAACGGGGCTGGAACTTCGCCTTGAACGCCAGCAGCGAGCGGAATCCGTATACCGGTTCGAGCGTGCGGCCGAGCAGATCGAGCAGGGCGTCGAGGGCTCCTCGGTCGAGTCCGGACCCACCGTCCATACTCGCGAGGGGCGCCCCCGACAAGCTCAGGAATTCGAGGCCCTCGTCGGCGGCGGACCGTGCCGCGGACGCGATGAGGAATTCCATGGCCGGCCGGAAGCCGTCCGAACGTCGCCGCATGAAGTCCAGCGTCAGCCCGACCACCTTCCCGTCCCGGTGGACCGGCATCCACGACGTGATCGCATGGACGTGGTCGTTCGCGTCGACCGCGAGCAGCAACCGGACTTCGGGATCGCGCAGTTCGGCGACTCCTCCGAGCGTGAACCCCATCTCGGGCAGTCCCTTGTCGGCCACCCATTCCTCGGAGATGTCGACGATCTGCTCGGTCACCGACAGCGGCGCGGCGGCGAAGGTCGTCCATCGCGCTTCGATCCCGTCCTTGGCAGCACGGTTGAGGGCGGTGCGGACGTCCTGGAACTTCTTGCCCTTGAAGGCGAGGTCCGCGAGATCGACGACGGTCTCCTCACCCACCTGCAAACAGGTCCAACCGTGGTCCCGGGCGATCGTCGCCGTCTCCTCGCCCACCGAGTACAGGCACGGTGTCCATCCGTTGCCGAGGCAGTACGCCGCGAACTCGTCGATCGTCTCGGTCATCGAGGCGCGCTCACCGATCGGATCCGTCGCCGTCAGGGCGACACCCGAGTGGACCCGATACGCCACGGCGTGCCTGCCGTCGGTGCCGAACCAGTACCGATTCCCCGCCCAGGTGGTCATCCACGACATCGATCCGCCGCCCGGGTCGTGCAGGAGTTCTCGCACCCGCTGCTCGTCGCCGAGGTCGACCCCGGCAGGGGGCACGAGGAAGCTGCGCCACAGGAGCACGCAGAAGGCGACCCAGACGATCACGCCGATCCACTCGAACAACAGGGTGGCGGCGGTGTCGAGGGGCATCACGGGAGGCTCGAAGAGCTGGAGGTAGACCGGTGGAAGGAGCCGGCGCGGCGCGTCGCGGAGCAAGGTGCCGATGCCGGGATCACGATCGAACCCCTCCGCCACCAGCGTGCCCACCACCACGTACGTCACGAGCGCGATGCCTGCGGCGGCTGCGGTTCCGGCCCATACCCGGCGATAGGTTCCCTGCGGTGCACGGACATCGAACAGGGTGCGGGTCAGCAGTAACAGGGCGAGCACGGAGACCAGCGCGAGGAGTGGCGCGAGTTCCATGGATACGGAGCTGTGCCGGTGGATTCCGTACAACAGGGAGCGGGTCTCGTCCTGTTCGGTCACGCGGACGATCGTGCTCGCGGCGGCCACGACGATCAGCACGATGTGTCCTCCGACCGAGAGGAACCATGCTGCCCGCCGCCCTCGACGCAGCCCTTCGGCACCGATCAGCAGCAGTACCGACGGCATGAGATTCGCGACGAGCGGACCTGCACCGGAGAGCCGAAGGGCCTGTTGCCCTTTCCGGCACTCGTCGTGCAGCGCGGGATCGGCACACACCTCGACGAGTTCTCGCGGGGTGTAGGGAACCTGCTCGAACAGCTCGCGTAGCGCGGACAGCGGTCCGATCGAGTGTGGGGAGAGCGCCGCGAAGATCGGGCCGAGCACGCTCGCTGCGACCACGAGCGCGACGAGCGTGCGGCGCTCCCGGATGGTGCCGCCGAGCACAGGACGGCGCACACCACGTCCGAACAGGAGCGGGCCGGCGAGCAACCCGGCCAGCGCGACGGTCACCCTGTTCACGTCCTGCAGGTGTCCGGCGAACAAAGCTGCGGTCACCAGGAAAACCAGCAGGAGTGTCCGGATGCGGCGACGCCACAGGGTGCCCATCGCGGTGGTGGAGGCGAGCAGGACGCCGAGCACCCACGCCAGCGGGTCCTCGGTGAGGTGGGTGTGCAGCTCCCTGCCCCACAGGTTCGGCACCAGGGAGGCGACCTGAGCAACGAGCAATGCGAGTGCCGCGCCCAGGCCCTGTGAGACGAGCGCGGCGAGCGTGAACCTGCGACTGCCGATGCGACGTTCGACCGGCACCGCGACGGCGAGGATCGCAATGCTTCCGAGCACATACTCACCGGGACCGGAGGCGAACAACCCTGAAGTCCACAGTGTCCACAGGTGGCCGTCGGTGATATTCGGGATCCCGAGCGACATCTCGGATGCCGTTGCGTGCGACGGCCCGTTCCTCACAGAACCGGTGACGACCGCCAGGAACCAGATCAGCACGAGCAGTCCGCACGAGACGGGCGCCCGGAGCACCACCGTCCCGGTGCGGGACATCAGCACCCCCGCCCCTGTGCGGCGCATCAGTTGCCGAGCCCGAGCCGTTGTGCGAGCCATGGCAACTCCTTCTCGAGCCCTGCGGACCACAGGGCGAAGCTGTGTGTGCCCGGCAGTTCGGTGAGGTGGACGTCCATCCCCGCGCTCCGAGCCAACGAAGCGAGTTGTTCCACCCCGGCACGGTATTCGGAATCGTCGAGTCCCACCACGAAAGCACCGGCGGAATCGGGATACCGATTGGGTGCGAGCAGGTCGGCAGGATTGTTGCGCGCGAATGCTTCCGCATCACCACCGAACACGTCCCGGATCGTCGACGCCCGGTCACCGATGGTCGGCTCGGCCTGTCCCGACATGTCCAGAAAGGTCGGGTAGACATCTGGCCGGGTGGTCGCGAGTTGCAGTGCGCACGTTCCGCCGTACGAGAGTCCGCCCACGGCCCGTGCCCGTGGGTCGTCGTCGACCTGCAGGTCGTCCCGTACCCACGCCGGAACGTCGACGGCCAGATAGGTCGCCACGTTGCCGAGATGCGAGTCGGCGCACAACGGGTTGTCGAACTGGCCTCCGGTGCCGTCCGCGAGCACGACGACCGGCGCCAGGCCGTGATGCTGCGCGGCATAGGCGTCCATGGTGGACGGGAGATGTCCGCCCACGAGCCAGTCCTCCGGACTGCCGGGCTGTCCGGCGAGCAGTACCAGCACCGGCAGTTCCGGTCGTGGATCCGAGAAGTAGGCCGGCGGGAGGTAGACGCGGGCTTCCCGCGCCCGGAATCCGGAGACTGTTCCGGGAATTGTCACAGAGGTGACCGCACCGGTCGCAGGCAGATCGTCCGACGCCGACCAGTCCTCCACCGGCACGGTCTGCGATGCCCGGAGGGAGGGGTCGTCGAAGGGGACGGTCCGGTAGTCGCTGATTCCGAGAACAGTCCGAACGGTGGGATAGGCGTCGTAGACCGCGTCGATCCGGCCCGCGGCGGAGATCACGACGAGTACCGCAGACACCACGAGTGCCGTCGCGACGAGTGGTCGGGCCCGGTCGCGACGTCGCACGAACCATCGTCCGATCAGTAGGGAGACGGCGAGCAGTGCCGTTGCCGCCCACCCGTACACCGCCCACGGCAGACGATCCGGGAACGGTTTCCACACCTTCTCGATCAGGAGGGCGGCTACCACCGTCGAGCCGAGGGCGGCGGTTACTGCGAGGGGTACTCCGTGTGCGAACCACACCCGGTAGCGGCGGAGGAGCAACACGATCAGACCGATGACCGTGAGGATCGCGAACACCGCGGTCGCCGTGGGGGTGGTGAGCGGTATTCCCAGCACTCCGTTCACCATCCTGGTCGAGGACATGGCGATCAGTATGCGCGGCCTTACACCCACCTGTCCGACATCACCGTCGAGACCATCGCAGAACAAGCGGAGGTTTCTACACGCACGCGCTGATCGCCGCTACGGCGGCCGGTGCGGTGCTGTTCGTCGCGGTGGAACGACGCGTCGCCGAACCCGCGATCGGCTGGTGCTCCTGTCGACCCTCGGCGCGGACACCCCGATCTGGGTGCTGGGCTGCTGGTTCGCCGTGCTCGGCATCGGATTCGGCACGTCCATGCAGCTTCTCGTGCTGATCGTGCAGAATTCCGGTTCTCGAGGCGTACAACGACGCGCTCGTGCCGATCTACCTGTACATTGCGCCGCTCGTGGTGGTCGCCGGGGTCCTGCTGTGCCTCGTCGTCGAGAAACCCCTCGCGACCACCATCGCGTGGAAGAGCGATCCGGCTCCTAGCGACCCGGCAGCCACTGCATCGACTTGACGAAGGGGGCGAGCACCTTCGCCCACATCCGCCGCGGAAGTCCGCGCGGGCCGTCGAGATTGAGCAGGCGCGTCGTCGCGATCGTCTGCGCCTCGGTGTACTTGTACAGGCCCTCCGCGCCGTGGCGGCGTCCCATGCCGGAGATGCCCATACCGCCCATCGGTGCGTCGGTGCTGCCCCATGCCGGGGCGTATCCCTCGTCGACGTTCACCGTGCCGGCACGCACCCGCGCGGCGATGGCCTCGCCCTGCGCCTTCGTCGCGCCCCACACCGATGCGTTGAGCCCGTACTCGGTGTCGTTGGCCTCGCGGATCGCTTCTTCGACATTCTCCACCGGATAGATCGACACCACCGGGCCGAACGTCTCGTTCCGGTAGCACTCGGCGTCCTCGGGCACGTCGGTGAGCACGGTGGGTTCGAAGAACAGCGGTCCGAGGTCGGGCCGCGTCTTCCCGCCGGCGACGACGGTCGCGCCCTTGGCGACGGCGTCCTCGATGTGCCGGGTCACCGTCTTGACCTGGCTCTCGCTGATGAGGCAGCCCATCTCGGTACCGAAGTCGTAGTCGGGACCGAGCGACATCTCGCGCACCCGTGCCCCGAACATCCGGATGAACTCGGGGGCGATCGACTTCTCGACGTAGATCCGCTCGATCGAGATGCACAGCTGCCCGGAGTTCGAGAAGCATGCCCGCACGGCGGCGTCGGTGACCTCGCGCAGGTTCACCCCGGAGGTGACGATCATGGGGTTCTTGCCACCGAGTTCGGCGGAGAACCCGATCAGGCGCCGGCCGGCCTGCTCGGCGAGCAGACGTCCCGTCTCCGACGAACCCGTGAACATCAGGTAGTCGGTGCTCTCGACGATCGCGGTGCCCACCACGGTGCCGGGACCGGTGACCACGGCGAAGACGTCGCGGGGAACCCCGGCCTCGTAGAGGAGTTCGACGACGGCGAGCGCGCAGTAGGGCGTCTGGCTGTCGGGCTTGAGCACCACGCTGTTGCCGGCGAGCAGGGCGGGGATCGCGTCGGAGACGGCCAGCGTCATCGGGTAGTTCCACGGCGCGATCACGCCGACGACGCCCTTGGGATGGTGCAGGACGGTGGTCTTCGTCAGGACCGGCAGCATGCCCGTGGCCTTGCGGGGGCGCAGGAGCTTCGGTGCGACGCGCGCGTAGAACCGCGCGGTCATCGAGATGTCGAGCACCTCTTCCTGCGCGGAGACACGGGACTTGCCGGTCTCGGCCTGCGCCATGTCCATGAGCTGCTCGCGTCGGGACAGCACGAGCTCGCGGTAGCGGTGCATGATCGCGGCACGCTTCTCGACGGGCAGCTTCGCCCACGCGACCTGCGCGGTGCGGGCCCGGTCGATCGCGGCCTTCGCGTCATCGGCCGTGCCGACCGGCACGGTGGCCAGCTCCCGTCCGGTGAACGCCTCGACGACGGGGCGGGTGGTCCGCTCGGCGGCGTCGGGGATCGCGATGAGGTCGGCAAGACGCTGGAAGGTCGCAGCGCTCGGAGCTGGCATGTTGCACCCCTACCGGTGAGTAGTACTTGCAGTTTCACTAAACCTACCCGGGTGCGTGTGTGCTGTCACACAGGCGTGGCGTCGAGGCCCGTCTCCCGATCGTCGCGTCGCTCGGGACCTGCTTCGACGATCCCCTGAGCGACCTCCGAGAGAGGGACGTTGCTGTCCTGCGAGAGCCGGCGCAACAGTTCGAAGGCCGCAACGGCATCGATACCGAAACGCTCCATGATCATGCCCTTGGCCTGCCCGATGATGTCGCGGGTCGCCAGGGCGGACGCGAACTGTCCCCGACTGCGGGCCGCGCTCATCGCCATCGCGGCATGAGCGGCCAGGACCTCGGCGGTCGCCTCCGCCGGAGGACCGAACGCCTCGGCTTTCGCAGAGAACATGTTCAGCGCTCCCATGCTCTCCTGATCGAGATACAGCTGGAACGACAAGGCACTGAACGCACCCGCGTCCACCGCGGCCTTCGCGAAACGCGGCCAGCGGGTCTCCGTCCGCAGGTCTTCGGAGCGCACCACGAGATATTTGAAGCTCGCATCGAGGCACGGACCTTCCCCGAACTGTTCCTGGACGTCGTCGAGATGCTCGGCGAGTTCCGACGTCGCGGCGAGAGAGCGGAAATGCTTCCTTCCGGTCACGATGAGGATGTCGGCGCAGTCGGCCCCCTCCACCAGTTCGACCGCGGCCGCGGTCACGCCGCGCAGGGTCTCGTCGAGATCGGCCGGATGGTAGAAGCCGCGAGCGAGCTGGGCCATACGCCGCCCGAGATCGCCCGCTTCCGACGCACGTGTCATGGGTTCATCCCTTCTCCACCGAGTTCGTAACCCCGCGGATCCGCCGACCGTATTGCCCGACTCAGCGAGCTCTACACCGCCGTCCTCCTCATCAGAACACGACCTCTTCCATTTCTACCCCGATAGTCTGGACTGATGGATCCGCCGGTGACCCGGTATCTACCCCGCGATGGTCACAATCCGGCCTACGGGGTGGCCGGAACCGGCCCCACCGACGTCGTGTGGTTCTTCGAGGTCCAGATGCGTCTGGACCTGTTGTGGACCGATCCGTACATGCACTCGCTCTTCGAACGCCTCGCCACCTGTTCGCGCGCCGTCTGTTTCCAGCGCCGCGGTTTCGGGCTCTCCGATCCCGTCGACCACGTGCCCACGATCGAACAGCAGGCCGAGGACGTCCCCGCCGTCATGGACGCCGAGCAGATCCGGCACGCCACCCTCATCGAGGATCGGCCCGATCGCCCAGGAAGCCGGAGTGGGAACCCTGGTGCTCTCGCACATGGTCCCGGGCAATCGGCCCGATTCCACCTGGGAAGGATGCGGCGCCGGATTCGACGGGCGCCTCGTCATCGGCCACGACCTCGACGTGATCGGCGTCGGAGCCCCGGCCTGACCCCGTGCGTCGGAGACGCAGCGTGAGCCCGTTCTATTCGCCCGTGTAGAACGCACTCGTCCGCTCGGCGGCTGCGCGTGCCTGTTCGGGGTCCTCGCCCGCGGCGATGTCGGCCTCGCACCAACCTTCGCTGCTGTCGCGGACGAACTGCAGACCTTCCTCGGACATTGACCAGGTCTCGAATTCCTTCGGATCCACCGTTTCTCCCGATTCGATGTGCAGTCCGAGTCCGAGAAGCGCCTGGTCCCAGCCGATACCGACTGCGCCCGGACCGTACTGCTCCCAGTGCTCGTCGGGGTGGGCGATGTGCGTCAGTTCCAGGCGCGCCCGGTCTCCCGGTTCGGGCAGGACCGACACCTCGATCCAGCTCACGCGACCAGCGAATTCCCAGGTGGCCCTGAACGTCCGGGGCGGTTCGCAGGTGAGGACCTCACCGCCGGCGTTGCCCTGGAGCTGGTACCGGCCACCGACCTCGAGGTCGCCCTCGACGGGCAGGAACCAGCGGGGGATGCGCTGCGGGTCGGTGCACGCCTCCCACAGGTCCTCGGCGCTCGTGCGGTAGCTGCGCGAGATCGTGACAACCTTGGCCTCGTGGCCCTCGACGGTGCGACGACCGACCGTGCGGCGACTCGTCTCGTTGCTCGTGATCACGTTCTTCATGAGGATTTCCTTCTCTCGTCGGAAGCAGGGAGCGCGGGCGGGACGGCGTCGCGGCTCCGCCGCTCACGCTTGCCGCGCGCGATCTCGGTCTCCAGGGCGTCCAGCGCCGCGAATACCGGCGTATGCAGACCCGCGAGCCAGTCCTCGAGTTCGACGAGGACCTCGGGATCGAGTTCGTAGTAGCGGCGGGTGCCGTCCTTGTGGACGGCGGCGAACCGCTGGTCGCGCAGGATCTTGAGATGTTGCGAGACCGCCGGCTGGGAGATCGAGAACTCCCGGCCGATCGCCGCGACGATTTCACCGGCCACCTGCGGACCGCCCGCGAGCAGTTCGAGAATGCGGCGGCGAACCGGATCTGCGAGGACCTCGAACCCGTGCATGAACCAACTATATAAGTTCCTACTTATATTCACCAGAAGGACGGTTCCGCTACCTAGACTTCGACATATGACGACAACGACGCGCGTCTCCGAGGAAAAGGTCGACCGAGCGGTCATCGACGAACGGGCCCCCTCGGTCGCCCGCCTGTTGCTCGATCGAGTGGCCGCCACACCCGACGCCGAGGCCTTCCGCTACCCCGACGGGAAGGACGGCTGGACGTCGGTCACCTGGGAACAGACCGGGGATCGGGTACGACTGCTCGCGGCCGGCTTGATCTCCCTGGGTATCGAGGCCGAGGACCGCGTGGCCCTCGCGTCGTCCACCCGCTACGAATGGGTGCTCGGCGACCTCGCCGTCATGTGCGCGGGCGCCGCAACCACCACCGTCTACCCCACCACCCACGCCGACGACGTCGCGTTCATCGTCGCCGACTCCGGCAGCCGGATCGTCATCGCCGAGGACGCCGGGCAGGTCGAGAAGCTCGTGAGCCACCGCAGCGATCTGCCCGAGGTGGCGAAGGTCGTGGTCGTCGAGGGCACCGGCGACGGTGATTGGGTCATCAATTTCGATGAGCTCGCCGACCTGGGCCGTGGCCTGCTCGCCGAGGACTCCGGAGCGGTGCTCAACCGCATCCACAGCATCAGGGCCGAGCACCTGGCCACCCTCATCTACACCTCGGGTACCACCGGCAAGCCGAAGGGCGTGCGCCTGCCGCACTCGGCGTGGACCTACGAGGCCGCCGCCATCGACGCGCTGCACATGCTCAGCTCCGACGACCTGCAGTATCTGTGGCTGCCGCTGTCGCACGTCTTCGGCAAGGTGCTGCTCACCCTCCCTCTGCAGATCGGCTTCCCCACCGCGGTGGACGGACGTGTCGACAAGATCGTCGAGAACCTCGCGGTGGTCCGCCCGACCTTCATGGGTGCGGCCCCGCGCATCTTCGAGAAGGCCCACGCGCGCGTCGAGGCAATGATGGAGGAGGAAGGCGGCGCCAAGAAGAAGATCTTCGACTGGGCCGTAGGCGTGGGCCGGAAGGTGTCGAAAGCGAAGCAGGCCGGCAGGTCGCCCGGACTGCTGGACAAACTGCAGCACGGCCTCGCCGACAAGCTGGTCTTCTCCACCATCCGCGAACGCTTCGGCGGTCACCTGCGGTTCTTCATCTCCGGTTCGGCGGCGCTCAACCCCGAGGTCGGCGAATGGTTCGACGCCGTCGGCATCCCCGTCCTCGAGGGTTACGGACTCACCGAGACCTCTGCCGCGACGTTCGTCAACCGTCCCTACGCCAACCGCATCGGCACGGTCGGCTGGCCCGTCCCGGGCACGGAGGTCCGCATCGCGGAGGACGGCGAGGTGCTCGTCCGCGGCCCCGGTGTGATGACCGGCTACCACAACCGGCCCGACGCGACCGCCGAGTCGCTCTCCGACGACGGATGGTTCCACACCGGCGACATCGGCAGCCTCGACGATGAGGGCTACCTGCGCATCACCGACCGCAAGAAGGACATGTTCAAGACGTCGCAGGGCAAGTACGTCGCCCCGTCGTCGCTGGCAGCGACCTTCAAAGGCATGTGCCCGTACGCGTCGGAGATCGTCGTCTACGGGGAGGGCAAGCCCTACTGCGTGGCGCTGGTGGCGCTCGATCCGGAATCCGTCGGCGAGTGGGCGAACAAGAACGGTGTGAGCGGATCGTTCGAGGACATCGCACGGCACGACAAGACCCACGATCTGATCTCCGGATACATCGACGAGCTGAACCTGCAGCTCAACCGGTGGGAGCAGATCAAGAAGTTCACGATCATCGAGCGTGAACTGTCGGTCGAATCGGGTGATCTGACGCCGAGCATGAAGCTGCGCAGGAAGGTCGTCGTCGACAACTTCGCCGACAGGCTGGCAGGCCTCTACGAAGGGTGACGGCCTATCCTGGGTCTCATGATGAGTAGTGCACGACCGAATTTCCTGCAGCGGATCGGCTACATGTTCGGTCGCGCGCTACCGCCCGAGATGCGGGAGTGGGTACGCGACGACGTCCTGGGCCCCGGCGGAACACGCCGCTACCTGCTGCGATGGAACCTGCCGATCATCCCGCTGCTCCTGCTGTTCCTGCTGATCCCGGGGCCGGTGTGGATCCCGATCGCGATGATGCTGTTGCTGCTGCTGCCATGGGTCTACTTCTCGGTGGCGTTGATGCCCATCTGGCAGCGGCACCGCCTCCAGCAGCACGGTCTCGATCCGGAACTGCTCAGCGCGAAGGCACGCGCCCGCGCCGCCCGCGAACGAGAGGACTACGAACGCCGTTTCGGTCGCGCGTCCTGACCGGACCTCCCACGGTGCGGGGCAGCGTGTCCGCTTATCCTCGCACCATGAGTGACACCCCTGCCTTCACAGCCACAGCAGACCTCGCCGACGAGATCGGCCCGGACATCCGCAGCTGCGACACGCAGTTCATTCAGTTCGGCGGCCGCACCGAGTTCGTCGGCCCCATCACCACCATCCGCTGCTTCCAGGACAACCTGCTCGTCAAGCAGACCCTCTCCGAGCCGGGCAACGGCGGCGTGCTCGTCGTCGACGGCGGTGGCAGCATCCACACCGCGCTCGTCGGTGACATCATCGCCGGTCGCGGTGTCGACAACGGCTGGGCCGGGGTCATCGTCAACGGCGCGGTCCGCGACTCCGCCATCCTGCGCACACTCGACATCGGCATCAAGGCCCTCGGCACCAACCCGCGCAAGAGCACCCAGACCGGCTCCGGCGAGAAGAACGTGCCCGTCGAGATCGGCGGCGTGACGTTCAACCCGGGCGAGATCGTCTACAGCGACTCCGACGGCGTCGTCGTCCGCGTCGAGAACTGATCAGCCGAGCGCGCGGGTCGACCCGCTATTCGTGCGCGACCCGCGCGCTCGCCCCGGCGATCTCCACCACGTCGCCCACCTTCAGCTGACGGCCGCGACGCACCTCCACCTCACCGTTGACCGACACCAGGCCGTCGGCGATCACTTCCTTGGCCTCCGCACCCGACTCGATGAGGCTGGCGAGCTTGAGGAACTGACCGAGCCGGATCGACTCGTCACGGATCGGTACATCGAATGCGTCGGACATGGCACCCATTGTCCCCGACACTGGATCCATGGCCCGCCCCAGCATCATCTGGTTCCGTCGTGATCTCCGACTGAACGATCTGCCCACCCTGCTCTCGGCCACCGAGGCCGCCGACGACGTCCTCGCCCTGTTCGTCCTCGACGACGCACTGCTCCGCCCGTCCGGTGCCCGCCGGCGCGACTTCCTCATGGGATGCCTGCAAGCCCTCGACCGGGATCTCGGCGGGCGCCTGCTCGTCGTCCAGGGAGACCCGATGGTGCTGGTGCCGCAAGTCGCCGCCGAGTTCGATGCGGCCGCGGTCCACATCAGTTCCGACCACGGTCCCTACGGCACGCGACGCGACCGAGCGGTCGCCGAAGCGCTCGGCGACGTCCCGCTGGTGGCCACCGGCTCGCCGTATGCCGTCACGCCGGGCCGCATAACGAAACCCGACGGCACTGCATACAAGGTGTTCTCGGCCTTCCGCCGCGCCTGGAACGACCACGGATGGCACACACCCGCGGCAACCGGACCGGACACCGCCGACTGGGTCGACCCGAGCGGCTGCTCCACACGCGTGCCGATTCCCGAAGCCGGCGACGAACCCACACCTCCCCCCGGAGAGGCGGCCGCACTGGAGCGATGGCGCGAATTCCTCGACGACGGTCTCGAGCGGTACGCCACCGACCGTGACCGGCCGGCCTACGACGGCACGAGCGGCCTGTCGCCCTATCTGAAGTTCGGCTGCATCCATCCGCGGACCCTGCTGCACGACATGAGGAACCGGTCGGACGAGGGGGCCGTCACCTTCCGCAGCGAACTGGCGTGGCGCGACTTCTACGCCGACGTCCTGTTCCAGCGGCCCGAGACCGCCCGGACCAACTACAACAGCGACTTCGACGCCATCACCTACGATTCCGGACCCGACGCCGACGCCCTGTTCGCCGCGTGGTGCGAGGGCCGCACGGGATTCCCGATCGTGGACGCCGGGATGCGGCAGCTCCTCGCAGAGGGCGTCATGCACAACCGGGTGCGGATGATCGTCGCGTCGTTCCTGACGAAGGACCTGCACCTGCCGTGGTGGCGTGGGGCGCGACATTTCATGAAGCATCTGGTGGACGGCGATCTGGCCTCCAACCAACACAATTGGCAGTGGACGGCGGGCAGCGGCACCGACGCCGCTCCCTACTTCCGGGTGTTCAATCCGACCCGGCAGGGCGAGAAGTTCGATCCGACGGGTGAATACGTACGCAGATGGGTACCCGAACTGCGGAGCATCGACGGCGCTCGTGTGCACAGCCTGCCCGACGGCCCTCCGGACGGATACCCGGAACCGGTCGTCGATCACGCACACGAACGCCGCGTCGCTCTGGACAGATACGAGCGGATTCGCTCACCCCGATGAAGAAGACGGCGAAACGACCCATCCGGTCGTGGCGGTGCTCCGAACAACTTCTGGACGGACAACCTGTTCGCCGTACACCCAACGAAAGGACATCGCAGTGCGCGCTCTCGTCGAGGCAGCTTTCATGACCATCCACAACCCGCTCGTCGACGCATACACCTTTCTGATCAGCGTCCTTCCTGCTTGAGTGGATACGGTGCAGGAGTCCGCCCCGGCGCCGTCACCACCGGGCGCCCCGGCGCCGTCACCACCGGGCGCCCCGGCGCCGTCACCACCGGGCGCCCCGGCGCCGTCACACCGGGCGCCCCGGCGCCGTCACCACCGGGTGAGCATCACTGCAAACAGGAGGTAGGGCATGGGCATCGAATTCTCGAGCGTCGTCGACGCACCGCGTGACGAGGTGTTCGACTGGCACTCCCGGCCCGGCGCCATCCTCCGCCTGATCCCGCCCTGGCAGCCGATGAACGTCGTCGCCGAGGCCGACTCCCTCGAATCCGGTACGGCCGTCCTCGGTCTCCCCGGCGGTCTGCGCTGGATCTCCCGGCACAGACCCGAGGATTACGACCCGCCAGCACGTTTCGTGGACGAACTCTCCCACGACGGCCTGTTGTCGCGCCCCGCCACCGTCATCGGCTCGTGGCGCCACGAACACCGCTTCGATGTCGTCGACGAATTCCGCACCCGCGTCACCGATCGCGTCGACACGCCGGTACCGGGCTGTTTCCTCACCCAGACCTTCCGTTACCGGCACCGCCAGCTCGCCGACGATCTCGCGAGCCACCGCTGGTCGCACGCGCAGGGCATCCGACCCGGGACGGTCGCGGTGACCGGATCGAGCGGACTCGTGGGTACTGCCCTGACGGCCTTCCTGTCCACGGGTGGCTACCAGGTAGTCCGCCTGGTGCGCCGGAAACCGCAGCGCACCGACGAACGATGCTGGGACCCTCAGGATCCGGCGCCCGACCTACTCGAAGGCGTCGACGCCGTCGTCCACCTCGCGGGCGCGTCGATCGCGGGACGGTTCACCGACTCCCACAAGGCCGCGATCCGCGACAGCCGCATCGAACCGACACGCCGACTCGCCGAACTCGCCGCGACCACACCCAACGGTCCCGCGACCTTCGTCTCCGCGTCCGCGATCGGCCTCTACGGTTACGACCGAGGAGACACACCGCTCGACGAGAACGCATCACGTGGAACGGGTTTCCTCGCCGACGTCGTCTCCGATTGGGAGGCCGCGGCACATCCCGCGGAGAAGAAGGGCATGCGGGTCGTGCACGTACGCACCGGCATCGTCCAGACACCCCGCGGCGGAACGCTCCAGTTGATGCGGCCGCTGTTCGCGAGCGGTCTCGGTGGCCGGATCGGCGACGGCCGGCAGTGGTTCTCCTGGATCGACATCGATGACCTCCTCGAGGTCTACCACCGTGCCCTCACCGACCCCGGCCTGACCGGACCGGTGAACGCCGTTGCACCGCAGCCGGTGCGCAACGAGGAGTACACCCGGGTACTGGCGTCGGTGCTGCACCGGCCCGCACTGCTGCCCGTCCCCGGTTTCGGCCCCCGGTTGCTGCTCGGCGACGAGGGTGCACGCGAGGTCGCCCAGGCCGATCAGTTCGTCGTCCCGAAGGCGCTGATCGACGCCGGGCACCGGTTCCGGCGTCCCGATCTCGAAGCGTCGCTGCGCCACCAACTCGGCCACATCCTGGAGGAACCGTGAGCGGAAAGCGTGTCCTGGTCACCGGAGCGACCGGCTACATCGGTGGCCGGCTCGCTCCGCGCCTGCTCGAGGCGGGTTACCGGGTACGGGTGCTCGCGCGCAGCCCCGACAAATTGCGCGACGTGCCGTGGGCCGACGACGTCGAGATCGTCCGTGGCGACCTCGACGACGCCGAATCGCTGCGCGCGGCATGCCGCGACATCGACGTCGTGTACTACCTGGTGCATTCGATGGGTGGTCGCGACGAGTTCGTCGACGCGGAGAAGCGAGCGGCGCAGAACGTCGCCGACGCGGCACGCGACCACGGCGTCTCCCGCATCGTGTACCTCGGTGGGCTGCACCCGGAGTCGGGTGATCTCTCACCGCACCTGTATTCACGGGCCCAGGTCGGACGTATCCTGACGGATTCCGGTGTTCCGACGCTCGTGCTGCAGGCCGGCGTCGTGATCGGTTCGGGTTCGGCGTCGTTCGAGATGATCCGCCATCTGAGCAACCGACTCCCCGTCATGACGACCCCACGCTGGGTGAACAACCGGATCCAGCCCATCGCGGTGCGCGACGTCCTGCACTATCTGCTCGCTGCCGCAGATGCACCCCTCCCCCGCAGTGGCACCTACGACATCGGTGGGCCCGACGTCCTGCGGTACGGCGAGATGATGCAGCAGTACTCGGAGGTCGCCGGTCTGACGAAACGCCGGATCCTCGTCCTGCCCGTCCTCACACCGAAGCTCGCCGGTTTGTGGATCGGTCTGGTCACGCCGATTCCTCCGCCTCTCGGTCGCGCGCTCCTCGAATCGCTGTCGACCGACGCGGTAATGCGCAACCATGACGTCGACTCGATCATCCCCCCGCCGGAATCCGGCCTCACCGGCTACCGCGACGCGGTCCGGCTCGCCCTCGGCCGTATCGAACGGGGAGAGGTCGAGACGACGTGGACGAACGCATCACCGGTCGGTGCACCCGCCGATCCGCTTCCGTCCGACCCGGACTGGGCCGGCGAGGTCGTCTTCACCGACGAGCGGTCACTCGAGTCGGATTCGTCCCAGGAGAAGGTGTTCGCCGTCGTCGAGAGCATCGGCGGCGAGAACGGTTGGTATTCCTTCCCGTTGGCGTGGACCATCCGCGGCTGGCTCGACCGGTTCGTCGGCGGCGTCGGACTCCACCGCGGTCGCCGCGACCCGAAAACCCTGCATACCGGTGACGCCCTGGACTTCTGGCGCGTCGAACGGATCGAACGCCCGACGCTGCTGCGCCTGCGCGCGGAGATGCGGGCACCCGGCGGAGCGTGGCTCGAGTGGCGGGTCGAACCGCTGGAGTCGGGCCGGTCGCGCGTGCACCAGCGGGCGATCTTCTTCCCGCGAGGGATCGCCGGCCGTCTGTACTGGTACGTGCTGGTCCCGTTCCACGGCATCATCTTCCGGGGGATGCTCGAGAACATCGCGGGTACGGCCGGCCGCTAGAGCGATCCGCTACATCTTTCGCCATCCGCTACGGCAATTGCTGTAGCGGATGGCGAGTTCGCGAGCGGATGTTCTCGGGACGACGGATCTGGGTGGTGTGCGGATCTTCCTCGGGATCCGCACACCACCACGATCGACCGAGAGTTACACGGCGCAGAGCGGTTTGATGTCCTGCACTCCCTCGGTGGTGGGCGAGGTGAGCATCAGGCACGAGTTGTACCCGCTCGCCTCGACGACGTTCCGGATCTCGCGCCACGCGTCGTCGCTGACGACGGGCGAACGCGACAGCACGAATCCGGAGATGCGCGTCGGGTCACCGACGACTGCCCACGAGTAATCGTTCGCGAGGTACGTGACGATGTAGTTGCTCGGTCCGTCGAGCGAATCCTGGAAGGGTACCCCCGGAAAAGACACATGCAGTGCGGCAGTGTCGTTCACGCGGGCGTTCCCGATGATCCCGCGACGATCACCGGTGAACGTGGTGCACGAGTTCTCCACGCGCACGTTGCGTTCGTCGAGCAGCGTGTAGAACGCCGTCGTGTCGCGAGCGCAGTCGATGTTGTAGGGAGCCGGATTGGCGGCGAGCTGATACCACTGCCCCACATACCGGTTCACGTCGAGCTCGGGAACCGGAGTGAGCGGCGCTGCGGCGGCGGGCGTGGCGAACAGGAGCGCGCCTGCGGCGGCGATGAACGCCGCCGCAAGCCCCCGAACGCCGTGTCGGGATCTACGCATGCCTTCTACCTTTCCGTCGTCCGGTATCGGTTACTGCTGGGGCATGAGAACGCCGTCGATCAGGTACACGGTGGCGTTCTCGGTCTCGATGCCACCGCAGATCACGTTGGCGTCGTTGACGGTCCACATCTCACCCTCGCCGGCGACCTCGACGGTGCCGCCCTGGACGGTGGTCTGCGTGCCGGCGATATCGGCCGGGGTCAGCTCACCGGGAACCACGTGGTAGGTGAGGATGTCGGTCAGTAGAGCCGAATCCGTCTGCAGCGTCTGGACGGTCTCCGGCGGCAGGGCGGCGAACGCGTCGTCGACCGGCGCGAAGACGGTGAACTCGCCATCGTTGAGCGTCTCGACCAGGTTGACGTCGGGGTTGAGCTGGCCGGACAGGGCCTGCGTGAGAGTGGTCAGGATCGGCACGTTTCCGGCGGCCTCGGCGACAGGCTGGTTCGCGAGTTCCTCGACGGACGACGGGCCGGTAGGGTTCGCGGCGACATAATCGGCGCAGCCCGGTCCGACGGGGCCGGCAGCGGGGGCTGCGGTACCGGTTGCAGCCGTAGTGGTTTCCTGCATCGTCTCCTGGGTGGTCTCCATCGTGGTGGTGTCGGTGGTGTCCGTGCCCGAATCATCCGAACACGCCGCGACACCCAGCAGGGACATCGCACCGATTCCGACGACGGCCAGGCTCTTGCGCGCAGTGATGTTCATGACTGTGGTTCCCTTCGTAGGCCGTGGCCGGAAACGGCCACGTCGATCAGGTGTGTCACCGGTCATTCGAACCTCGGGTCGGCCCGGATGGGTCGGATCGAGAGATTTTTTTTCGGATCGGTATCCGGTGTTCGACCCATCCGTATTGCGGTCGGCTCCGAATGCAGGTCATGGACGACGTCGAGGATCTCCGACCGGCTCACGTATTCGTGTTGCCCGGTGGGCGTCCGGTCGGCACCACACCGCCGCGTCCGTGGCATCTGTCGCAGTTGCACATGCGTCGGAGGACACCCGGACCGACCCGCGGATGGCGCAGAGCCGGACGACGGCGGCGGGAGACCGGGGCGTGGACACGCGCTGGCATCCCCTGCCCGGAGCCGGGCACTTCCTCCTCACCGACCCGCGCTGGTGGGCCGACACCACAGCCGATTTCCTCACGTGCACACTGTCGGGGAAACCGACCCAGTGCCCCGGAGACGACCATGCATCCTGACCTTCCCCGCGCAGTCGCGATGATCGGCGACGACGTCGAGTTCCCGGGTGGCCGGGAGGCGGTCGTGCCGGCGATCTACCGGACCTTCGTCCGCCACGCGCAGGGCTCGGCCGAGCGCCCCTCGCTCGAGTACCGCGGCTTCAGCTGGGTCATGGATGTCGACGAGTCGATGCCTTCGTCCTGGTGGTTGCGCACGCTGATGCGGTTCGAGCCGTGGGACCACTTCGTCGCGAGCGATTCGGACACCTTCCGCGGGCGGGTCGAGGATCAGCTCGTGGCCGACGGGGTGCGGGTTCCGGTCGGGCGCATCACTGCGCTGCTGAACATCCGGCGCCTCGGCCTCGGATCGGATCCGCTGAACCTGTTCTGGTGCCACGATCCGAGCGGTTCCCTGGCCTGCGTGGTCGCGGAGATCCATTCGCGCCGGAACGGACGGCACTGTTACACGCTGCGCTCGGACGAGATCGACATCATCACCCGGGCCGGCGACACGTTCGCGGTCTCGGTCGCCCTGCGGCGACCCGGCGTCCCGGTGTTCACCGCGACCGTCAGCGGCGAACGGCTGCCGGCCGATCTCACGACTGTTCTACGTGCTCGGATGTGGATGGGGTGACGCTCGTGGTCGACACGGTTGCCTTGAGTGGAGGGAATGTCCAGGCTAGGCTTTCCCTCGATGAGCGGACTGAGCCGATGACCGGCGTCGGAGGCCATACCGATACCCTCGGCGAACTGCTCGGGCGGGTGGCCCGGCAAGACCCTACGGCGTTCGCCGAACTGTACGACGCGACGCGTTCCCGAGTCTTCGGCATGGTGCTGCGGGTCCTGCGGGATCCCGGTTACAGCGAGGAGACCACCCAGGAGGTCTACCTCCAGGTATGGAGGTCGGCCGACAAGTACGACCCGCGTCAGGGTTCCGCTCTGTCGTGGATCATCACGCTCGCCCATCGGCGTGCCGTCGACCGGGTCCGCAGCGAACAGTCCGGAGCCGACCGCGAGTCGCAGTACGGTTCGACGAACGTCGACGCGGCCTTCGACTCGGTGAGCGAGGAGGTAGCGCAGCGCGACGATCGCCGCCGGGTGAACGAGTGTCTGGGTTCGCTCACCGAACTGCAGCGACGCTCGGTCGAGCTCGCCTACTACAGAGGTTTTACGTATACCGAAGTGGCAGAAGAACTTTCGTCCCCGTTGCCGACGGTCAAGTCGCGCATCCGGGACGGCCTGAAACGACTGAAGAATTGTCTGGGGGTGACTGTGGATGGCTGACGAGGCGAACTATTCCTCGCGCGATCTGCTCGACATGGCACCCGTCTTCGCATTGGATGCCGTCACGCCCGACGAACGTCGAGAGCTTGCCGAGCGACTCGCGGAAGCAGACCCGGAGGTGGCCGAACGGTTCGGCGTCGAGGTCCGCGAGGTCCGCGAGACCCTCGCAGCGATGTCGGCCGGTACCGCGACCGAGCCGCCGCCCGAACTCCGGGTGCGACTGCTCGATCTGGTCCACGCCGAACTCACCGCGAAGACGCCCGCCGAGAAGACGCACACGGAACGACCCGGTGACCCGGAGGCGACCGAGGCACCTCGGGCGGAGGATGATCACCCTCCCCCGCCCGTCTCCCTCGACGAGCGCCGCCAGGCCCGACGGCGGAACTTCCTGCTCGCCGCGGCAGCGGCCGTGATCGTCGCGATCGGCGGCGTCGTGGTGGCCGGTCAATGGCAGAACACGTCCGAGCCGGGCACGAGCGAGCGGGTCTTCGCCGCGGAGGACGTACGGACCTCGTCGGGCGAGCTCGACGGTGGCGGCACCGCGACCGTGGTGTTCTCCAAGGAGGAGGACGCCGGCGTGCTGGTGATGAACAACGTCGCCCCGCCGGCCGAGGGCAGCGTCTACCAGATGTGGCTGGTCGGGCCCGAGGGAATGGAGCCCGCAGGCACGATGACACCCGACGACGTCGCGCCGTCGACGACCGCGGTGCTCGAGGACATCTCGGGTGCCACCGCGCTCGCCTTCAGCGTGGAACCGACGGGCGGGTCGACCCAGCCGACCGCGATCTTCGCTCAGCTGCCGCTCGACTGACATGTTCGCGGCAGCGAGCACGTCATCGGCGGGTGCCGATGACGACGGTCGCGTCGGCCTCCTCGAAACCCCGCGTGTCGGCGTCGAGTCCGGCCCGGGTCATGAGGTCGCGCACGACGGGTGCCTGCGACGCGGCCGACTCGACGAGCAGCGACCCACCGTCGGTGAGCCACCGACCCGCGTCGGCGACGAGCCGACGGTGGACGTCCAGTCCGTCGGGTCCGCCGTCCAGTGCATGTCGCGGCTCGCTGCAGCGCGCCTCCCGCGGCATCGACGCGATCGCCCCCGACGGCACGTAGGGCGCGTTGGCGACGAGCACGTCGACGCGACCGCGCAGCGTGCCCGGCAGGGCGTCGAACAGATCGCCGACGAACACCCGGTGGGGCGGCAGGTTCAGGCGGGCACACGCGGTGGCGACGGGATCGATGTCGGCCGCGTAGACCTCGCAGGCCTCGACGGCGGTGGCGAGCGTGGCACCGACGGCACCGCACCCGCAGCACATGTCGACGATCACGGCGCCGGGCCGCGCGAGTTCGATCGCGCAGTCCACCAGGTACTCGGTGCGGCGACGGGAGACGAACACCCCCTCTCGCACCGCGATGCGCCTGCCGTGGAAGAAGACCTGTCCCAGTACGTGTTCGAGGGGTTCTCCGCCGACCCGCCGCGCGATGAGCCGCTCCAGATCCGAGGGTGTGGGAGCGGCTTCGACGAGCAGCTGCGCCTCCTCCTCGGCAAACACGCACCCGGCCGCTCGCAGTGCGGAGACAACGTCGGCGTGGGTCCGGTGGGCGGAGACCATGCGGAACCCTACCGCGCGCTCATCCGGCGAATCTCTCCGTTTCCCGGGGCGGGGGCCGGCTCACACCCCGTGAAGGGGTGGAATCTCCCGATCATGGGTATTCCGCGGGCTGTCACGAGGAGCGCTGTGGGAACGAACGATCTCGAGCAGGAGCCTGCGCAGGGTCGCCGGGTCCGAGACCGCGACCGGAGAGTCGCCACCGGTCGCGTCGTCGCGCTCGAGTTCGATCACACGCCGGTAGGCGTCCACGCCCCCGGGTGGGTCGACATATCCGTTCACGCCAGGAGGAATCTTGAGCACTGCTACCGCGCCCCCACGTAGAACCGGCCGATGGCGGTGGCTGCTACCCGCCCTGTTGCTCATCGCGTGGCTCGTGGCCGCCGGTGGCGGCGGCCCGTTCGCAGGCAAGCTCAGCGAGGTCGCCTCCAACGACGCGAGCACCTTCCTCCCGGCATCGGCCGAATCCACCCGCGCGGACGAGCTGTACGCGCAGTTCAACGAGAGCGAGTTCATCCCCGCGATCGTCGTCGCCGAACGCGACGGTGGGATCACCGACGAGGACCTCGCCTTCCTCGCCGCCGAATCGGCCGGACCGCCGCCGATCCCGTCCGAGGACGGCGCAGCGGCGCAGATGATCGTGCCGCTCGACGCCTCCGGGGAGGTCCAGGAGGCCGTCGAGGAACTCCGGACGGCCCTCGAAGGCGCACCGGACGGCCTGACCGTCTACGTCACCGGCCCCGCCGGGCAGGCCGCCGACCTGTCGTCGGCCTTCGGCGGCATCGACGGACTGCTCCTGCTCGTCGCGGGCGGTGTCGTCCTCGTCATCCTCGTGGTGGTCTACCGCAGCCCGATCCTGCCGTTCGTCGTCATCATCTCGGCGCTGTTCGCACTCGCCCTCGCGAGCCTGCTGATCTATGTGCTCGCCGACGCCGGAGCGATCGCGCTCAACGGCCAGAGCCAGGGCATCATGTTCATCCTCGTGTTCGGCGCCGCCACCGACTACGCGCTGCTGCTGGTCTCCCGGTACCGCGAGGAACTGCGACTGCAGCAGGACAAGTACGCCGCGATGCGCAGCGCGCTCCGCGGCTCGATCGAGCCGATCGCGGCGTCGGCCGGCACCGTCATCCTCGGTGTGCTGTGCCTACTGCTGTCGGACCTGAACTCCAACCGCGGTCTCGGCCCGGTGGCCGCCATCGGCATCGCGACGTCGTTCCTCGCGTCGCTCACCTTCCTGCCCGCAGTGCTCGTGCTGCTCGGCCGCGTCGCGTTCTGGCCCACCCGCCCGGTCTACGACCCGAACGCCGACGCCGACGACATGCAGAAGTCCCACAAGGTGTGGGGCCGGGTGGCCGACTTCGTCGGGTCGAA
The DNA here is from genome assembly GCF_059759155.1 of Rhodococcus sp. GQ147. Taxonomy (NCBI): domain Bacteria; kingdom Bacillati; phylum Actinomycetota; class Actinomycetes; order Mycobacteriales; family Nocardiaceae; genus Rhodococcus; species Rhodococcus sp. GQ147. The sequence goes on along the minus strand of NZ_JCAXDU010000007.1, from coordinate 58,618 downwards.
GCCGCGTCCCATCTGGATCGTGTGCAGCCTCGTGCTCGTCGCCTTCGCCCTGCTGGCACCGCAGTTCAAGGCGAGCGGTGTCGCGTCCTCGGATCTGTTCCTCCTGCAAACCGATTCGAAGTCCGGCCAGGAGGTGCTCAGTGAGCACTTCGACGCCGGCACCGGTTCGCCCAGCATCGTCGTCGCCCGCGAAGGCGCGCTCGAGGGTGTCGTCGGCGCCACCGAGGGCGTCGAGGGCGTGACGACCGTCCAGCCCGTCCCCGGCCCCGACGGCGCGCCGCGCGTGGTCGACGGACTGGTCGCGGTGCAGGCGACGCTCTCGGATCCCGCCGACTCCCTCGCCGCCGAGGAGACCGTCGAACGCATCCGCGAGGCGGTGCACGCCGTGCCCGGGGCCGAGGCACTCGTCGGCGGACCCACGGCCGTCGACCTCGACACGAAGGACACCGCGACCCGCGACCGCACCGTCATCATCCCGGTTGTGACGCTCGTGGTGCTGCTGGTGCTCATCGCGTTGCTGCGGGCGGTCGTCGCACCGATCCTGCTGATGCTCACCGTGATCGTCTCGTTCGCGGCGACCCTCGGTATCTCATCGCTCGTGTTCAACCACCTGTTCGGTTTCCCGGGCGCCGACCCGGTGGTGCCTCTGTTCGGGTTCGTCTTCCTCGTGGCGCTGGGTATCGACTACAACATCTTCCTCATGACCCGCGTCCGCGAGGAGACGAAGAAGGTCGGTACCCGTGCGGGCACCCTGCGGGCGCTGACCGTCACCGGTGGTGTCATCACGTCCGCCGGCGTGGTGCTCGCGGCCACGTTCTCGGCGCTGGCGGTGATCCCACTGCTGTTCCTGGCTCAGCTGGCGTTCATCGTCGCCTTCGGTGTCCTGCTCGACGCGCTGCTCGTGCGGTCGCTGGTGGTGCCGGCCCTGACGATCGACATCGGCAAGAAGATCTGGTGGCCGAGCAAGCTGGCGCGGGCCGAACCGTCCGAGCCGGACGCCTCCGAGGACGTCGCGACCGCGGGAGCGCCGCGCTCATGAGCGCGCTGAGCGCGCAGTGCTACTGACAGGCGCATGAGCGGATGAGAACGGCCGCGGGACCGGGCATGTGATCCGGTCCCGCGGCCGTTCGTCCCACGGCTGCCGCGTTTGCCCGTTACCGTTCTATTCCATGTCTGCGGATTCCGCCGCTCCTGTCGAGCGCCCGCGTCCGGTGGAGGACGCCCGACCGCCCTCCCGGCCGTCGCTGACCGACCGTGTCGGTGGACGTCTGTCCGCCGTACCGCACATCGTCGGCCTGATCCTGGGCATCTACGCGGTCGTGGTCGCATTGTGGTCGATCTCCCCGACCCTGCGTTACTGGATCCACGCCCCGCGCGAATATCTCGACGAGTACTACTTCGACGCCCCCGACACGAGCCTGTCGTTCGCGCTCGTCCTCGGCCTGCTCGCCGGTGCGATCGCCGGCCGAAAACGCATCGCGTGGTGGATCCTGACGATCTACCTCGGCGGATTCTCCATCACCAATCTCGTGATGAGTATCGTCGAGCGCGACCCGAACCACCTCGTCGCGTTGGTCGTCCATCTGCTGATCGTCGCGCTCCTGCTGCTGTCCTATCCCGAGTTCTACACGCGCGTGCGGCGCGGAAACGCCTGGGCCGCACTCGGTGTGCTCGTGGGTGGTCTGGTCGTCGCGACGCTCATCGGCTGGGGCCTGGTGGAACTGTTCCCTGGCACCCTGCCCGCTACCGACCGGTTCCTGTGGGCGCTCAACCGCGTCACCGCGCTGACGTTCATCGACAACGACCAGTTCGGTGGCCGCCCGAACGGGCTGGTCAACACGATCCTCGGCCTCCTCGGCGCCCTCGCCGTGCTCGCGGCGGTCGTGGTGCTGTTCCGTTCACAGCGAGCGAGCAACGCGCTCACCGGCAGTGACGAATCGGCCATCCGCGGTCTGCTCGCCCAGAGCGACGATTCGCTCGGCTACTTCGCGACCCGCCGCGATAAGGCCGTGGTGTTCGCCCCCAGCGGCAAGGCCGCGGTGACCTACCGCGTCGAACTCGGCGTGTGCCTCGCGAGCGGTGATCCGATCGGCAACCCCGAAGCGTGGCCGCACGCCATCGACGAATGGCTCGACCTCGCCCGCGCCTATGGGTGGACACCCGCGGTGATGGGGGCGAGCGAGGACGGTGCGACAGCCTACCACCGTACGGGTCTGAACGCGCTGCAGCTCGGCGACGAGGCCGTCCTGCTCACCCGCGACTTCAGTCTCGCCGGACGCGACATGCGACCGGTGCGGCAGGCCGTCAACCGCGCCCGCAAACACGGTGTGACCGCGCGGATCATGCGTCACCGCGAACTGTCACCCATCGAGCTGTCGGCGGCGATCCAGCGCGCCGAGGCCTGGCGCGACACCGAAAACGAGCGCGGTTTCTCGATGGCCCTCGGGCGGCTCGGCGACCCGCTCGACGGCGACTGCCTGCTCGTCGAAGCGGTCGCGGACGGCAAGGTCGTCGCGATGCTCTCGCTCGTGCCCTGGGGATCGGACGGCGTGTCACTCGACCTCATGCGCCGCGACCCGCAGGCCCCCAACGGCGTCGTCGAACTCATGGTCTCCGAGCTCGCCTCACGCGGTGCCGAATTCGACGTCGAGCGGATCTCGTTGAACTTCGCGGTCTTCCGGTCGGTCTTCGAGGAGGGCGCGCGGATCGGTGCCGGCCCGATCCTGCGGTTGTGGCGGTCGATCCTGCTGTTCTTCTCACGGTGGTGGCAGCTCGAGGCGTTGTACCGGTCCAACGTCAAGTACCACCCCGAATGGGTGCCCCGCTTCCTGTGTTTCCGCGACAACCGGCTCATCCCGCGCGTCGCGCTCGCGTCGGCGATCGCCGAGGGCTTCCTCACCCTCCCCACCTTCGGTCGTCGGAACACCCAGCAGCACACGGGAACACACTCGGCGTTCCCCGAGGACCAGGTGGCCGCGGCAGAACTGCACGACGACGGCAGCGCACCCGACGTCGAGCTTGCCGACGGCACGCCCGCCGTCTCGCACGGACGTCGCCGCCCCGAACAGGTCCAGGTGCGGATGAACACCCTGCAGCGGATCGTCGAGCACGGTGTCGATCCCTATCCGGTCGCGCATCCCCCGACCCACACGGCCGCCGAGGCCCGGGCCGCGAAGTCCGGCACCCCGGTGACCGTGGCGGGACGCCTGCTGCGCATCCGCAACTTCGGCGGTGTGCTGTTCGCGGTGCTGCGCGACTGGTCGGGCGACATCCAGATCCTCATCGACCGGCAACGGGTTGCCGGACAACGCTTCCTGTTCGACCTCGGTGACCTCGTCGAGGTGTCGGGCGAGGTGGGACGCAGCCGCACCGGCGAGATCTCGGTGCTCGCCGACTCGTGGCGCATCGACGGCAAGTGCCTGCATCCGCTGCCCGACAAGTACCACGGCCTCGTCGACCCGGAAGCCCGCGTGCGGCAACGCTATCTGCATCTCGCGATCGACCGCGGGGCACGCGACCACCTCGCGGCACGCAGCGCGGTGGTGCGGTCGCTACGCGACGAACTGCAGGCGCGCGGCTATCTCGAGGTGGAGACCCCCATCCTGCAGTCGGTGCACGGCGGCGCGAACGCCGCACCGTTCATCACGCACATCAACGCCTACGACGCCGATCTGTACCTGCGGATCGCCCCCGAGCTGTATCTGAAGCGGTTGTGCGTCGCGGGCATGGCGAAGGTCTTCGAGATCGGCCGGGTGTTCCGCAACGAGGGTGCGGATTTCAAGCACAACCCGGAGTTCACGATCCTCGAGGCATACGAGGCGCACAGCGACTACGAGAAGATGCGGGTGGTCGCACGCGAGTTGATCCAGGCAGCGGCCCGCGCGGCACACGGACGCGAGATCATCCTGCGGCCCGGACCCGACGGTATCCCGGTCGAGATCGACATCTCCGGCGAGTGGCCCGTCAAGACCTTCCACGACGCGATCTCCGAGGCGCTCGGGACATTCGTCGATGCGCAGACCCCCGTCGACGTCCTGCGACGCCTGTGCGACGAACACGAGATCCCCTACAACCCGGCCTGGGACGCCGGCGCCACCGCGCAGGAGATGTACGAGCACCTCGTCGAATCGAAGACGGAGTTCCCCACCTTCTACACCGACTTCCCGACCTCGGTGTCGCCGTTGACCCGGCCGCACCCCCGCAAGCCGGGTGTCGCGGCGAAGTGGGACCTGGTGGCCTGGGGTGTCGAGCTGGGGACCGCCTACAGCGAGCTCACCGATCCGCTCGACCAGCGTGCTCGCCTCACGGAGCAGTCGCTGCTCGCCGCGGGCGGTGACGAGGAGGCGATGGAACTCGACGAGGAGTTCCTCGAAGCACTCGAGTACGCGATGCCTCCCACCGGCGGCCTCGGTATGGGTGTCGACCGGATCGTGATGCTCGTACTCGGAGGGAGCATCCGCGAGTCGCTGGCGTTCCCGTTCACGAAGCCGCGGCGCTCCTGACGGGTGGTTTCACGTGAAACCGCTCCACCTGGCATCGTGAGGTCGTGCAGCTACTCCTGATCCGTCACGCCGAGCCGAACAACGCCCGCGCCGAGACCGGGGGCGCCGACCCGCCGCTCACGGAGGCCGGTCGTCTCCAGGCGTCGCGGTTGCCGGACGCGCTGTCCCCCTACAACATCACCCGCCTGTTCTCGAGCCCGCAGTTGCGGGCCCTGCAGACGGCCGAGCCGGTCGCGGAACGACGCGGGCTCGACGTGGAGAAGATGGAGGACATCGCCGAGTACGACTACGGCCACGACCACTACTTCACGATCGACGCCGCGAAGGACGTCGCACCGGCCGCCTACAAGCGCATCCTGGCAGGTCACCTGCCCGATTTCGTGGACGGGGACGCCTTCCGCACGCGGGTGCTGCGAGGGATCGACCAGGTGGTGGACACGTGCGACCACGCCGAGACCGTGGCGCTGTTCGCCCACGGTGGGGTCGTGAACATCGTGCTGCAGCACCTGCTCGAGCTGCCCCGGCCGCTGATGTTCCCCATCGAGTACGCGTCGGTGACGCGCATCCTCGTCTCACGCAGCGGCGCGCGCCGCGTCGCGTCGATCAACGAGACCGGGCACGTACGCGACACCCTGCGCGTCTGAGCGCCCCGGGAGTCGGCCGCGGGTGAGCCCCCAGCGCCCACCCGCGAGTCGTGGGTTCAGCGCCGTGCGCTCGCGAGGAGGTCGCGGGCGGCGGTGCTGCCGTCGAGCAACCGCGACGTGCGGCGCACGATCTTCCAGCTGCCGTCGATCCGGGCGAGTTCGAAACGATTGGCGCTCACCCGCCACACCCGGAACGAATCCGAATCGGCGTTGCGGCGCAGCAGCAGGGAGTGGCAGGTCGCGACGGCGGTGTCGCCGCCGACCCGGATGTGCACCGGGTCGAGCAGATGACCGCAGCCCTCCTCGATGTAGTCCTGGTGCGGTCGGGTGCGCACCATCTTCATGATGGCGTCGCGACCCTCCATCAGGCGGATGTCGACGTCGTAGACGGCGTCCTCGGCCCACAGTTCCCCCACCGCCTCGGCGTCACCGGCGTCGACGGCCGGGCCGTAGGCCGTGAGGACCTCGTGGATCGCAGCCTTGTCCTCGAGGAGCTGTACGCGTTCGAGGAGGGAGGCCAGCAGGGCGGAGTCGGTCATCTCGATCCTTCCGGGCGGGGGCGTCGCCACCCGTTCTACCGGGGTCCGGAGTCCTGCCTCCCGGGTCGTCCCGGTGACCGGAAGCAATCGACTGTGCAGCCCCTGACCAGGGCATGACACGGACGCCGACATGATCTTCCCGTGCAGGATTGATACGGTCACCGCCGGAGGTGCACCGGATGGATGCGGACAGGATCGACGAACTCGTACAGGGCGGGATACGGACACAGGACGAGCTCGAGGCCGTCCTGGGCATTCCGCACCCGGCGATCGTCGACAAGGCGCGACCACACCTGACGCCGCTCATCAGGCATTTCCTGTCGCTGGCGCGGTTCTTCACGATCGCCACCGCCGACGCCGTCGGCAACTGCGACTGCTCGCCGCGCGGCGACATCGAGTCGGCGGTGCTCGTCCTCGACGACCACACGATCGCGCTGCCCGACCGGCCCGGCAATCGCCGCGCCGACTCGTACCGGAACATCCTCGAGAACCCTCACGTCGGGCTGCTGTTCTTCGTCCCCGGCGACGAGGAGGTGCTGCGGATCAACGGCCGCGCCACGCTGTCGACCGACCCCGACCTGCTCGGGAAGCTGTCGCTGCAGAACAAGCCGGCGCAGCTTGCTGTGATCGTGCAGATCGACGAGGTCTTCCTGCACTGCGCGCGGGCGTTGCTCCGCGCCAAGCTGTGGGATCCGTCGACCTATCCCGACCGTGCGGCGGTCCCCTCGATGCGCGACATGCACGCCGAACTCCACTCGATCGAGATCCCGGCCGACGCCGAGCCGGGCAAACGCGAGCTCTACCGCGAGTTCCTGTACTGACCGGACCACACGCGGCGAGTGCGTCACGATGGTGGGGTGACCTCTCGGATCGCCCAGATACGCCGCTGGCGCGCCGGCGCTGCACTACGCAGCCGCCTGCGCGACCTGACCGGCGCCCTCGTCGTCGTCACCGGTGGTGGTAGCGGGATCGGCCGGGCCTCGGCGATCGCCTTCGCCGCCGAAGGTGCCATCGTCGTCGTGGCAGACAAGGATCTCGACAGCGCCCGCGAGACGGTGGCGCTCGTGAACGTCCCGGCTCCCGGTGCCGGAGGTTCCGAGGCCGTTTTCGGCGGCGCCGCTCACGCCTACGAACTCGACGTCTCCGACGAACAGCAGGTCCGGAAGTTCGCGCAGACCGTTCGCGAGCGGCACGGCGTCGCCGACGTGCTCGTCAACAACGCGGGCATCGGTGTCATCGGTGCCTTCGCCGACACTCCGCAGAGCGTCTTCGAGAACGTGATGGACGTGAACTTCTGGGGAGTGGTCTACGGCTGCCGCGCCTTCACGGAGCAGATGATCGAGGCCGGCACGGGTGGGCAGATCGTCAACGTCTCGTCGGCCGCGGCGTACATGCCGCAACGCAACCTCGCCGCCTACACGACGAGCAAGGCCGGGGTGTTCATGCTGTCGGAGTGCCTGCGCGCCGAACTGCTCGAACACGGGATCGGCGTGACCGTCGTGTGTCCCGACCTGGTGGACACCAACCTCACCCGGGCGACGGAGTACGTCGCGCCGAACAAGGAACTACGAGCAGCACGACGCACCCGCACCCTCGCGATGTACCGGCGCCTGCACATCGCGCCGGAGAAGGTGGCCAAGGCGATCGTCGGGGCGGTCCGTCACAACAAGCCTGTGGTGACGGTCGCCCCGGGCGCGAAGGTCCGCAAGTGGCTGATGCGCTTCGCGCCCCGTGCCATGCGTGTGGGCGCACGATTCGACATCGATTGATGGTTCAGGCCTTCGAGGCGATCCAGTCGTGCAGCCACCGCGTGGCCGTCGTTCCGCGACCGTCGACCACGTAGTTCGAGTAGTCCTGGTGGATCTGCGACTCGTAGAACGTTCGGATCTTCTGCTCGCGCAGCTCGTTCGCCTCGGGCGTGAGCTGTAGCTGCAGCATCGGGATGCCTCCGGCGGTCATGATGTCGTTGTAGAGCGCCGTCGCCTCGTCGCGGTAGTTCTCGAGTTGCTCGAACGGGCTGCCCGCCGAGATCGCGAGGAAGCCGGCCAGTCGCGTGACGAAATCCTCCGGCGGCGTCGAGCAGTAGAGGTCGCCCACCGCGCAGATGGTGCGCACGTTGGGCGTTACGAATCCGAAGCCTCCCGCGCGGGCACCTCCCGCACCGGTGCCGGCGACGGGCGGACCGACGAACGGGTCGAGTTCGGAGCGGCGCGGATCGGACAGCAGACCCACCGCGACGAGGCGGTGCGGACCGATCACTCCCAGCCCGGTGCCGATCTCGGCGGCGAGATCGCCTGCGGCATCGGCACCCTGGCTGTAGCCGACGAGGGCGAAGTTCGTGAGGGGGCACCGCTCGGCGGTGGCCGCGATGATGCCGCGCGCGTTGTCGACGGCGCGATTGCGGGAGGCCGCGTACACGTCGCCCTCCCACGGAAAGGCCGTGGCGGGATACGCGACGTAGTCGACGCGGGCCCCGGCGGGAAGATTGGACGTGACCTGGGCGAGCATGCCGTTCCCACGGCCGGGGTCGGGGGTGTTCGAGGTCTCCCATGTTCCAGGCACAGCGACCACGTTCAGGGTCGGACATCCGGGCGGATTGGCTTGCGCCGCAGGCATTGCGGCGAATACTGCTGCACATGCCGCCACTGCGGCCACCGTTGCCGCCCACACTCTTCTCATAGCCATGTCCCCGCCCCGCTACTGTCCTGGTGCCGCGTCTCTCCCCGGCAGTATCGAGTAGAAGGATGACATATTCGTGAACCGGATGTGATGTATCCGAGTCCGGAACGTTGTCGGGAAACGACGGGGCCGGCGGATCAGCCGCGGACGACGGTCACCTGTCCCCCACCGATGTTCGTCACGAAGACGTTGCCCGTCCCGTAGTCGACCGCCGTTCCCGGAACCGGCCGCTCGACGACGCTCCCTTCGGCGGTCGAGGCGGGTTCCGCGACGACGATGTCGGGCCCGAAAAGGTTTGTCACATAGATGTTTCCGCTGAACGGATCGGTGACCACCGCGCCCGGCGGAGGCGGTGGCGGGGCCGGGAGCTCCGCCGGCGCGACGGCACGGTCGACGACCGTGACACCGCCCGTACCGATATTCGTGACGAAGACGCCGTCGGTTCCCGCGTCGAGGATCAGCTCCGGCATCCCGGGGAGCGGAGCCTGTGCAGGCCCCGCAACGGGCTCTGGCGTGACCTCCGTCCGGTGCACCGTGACCGCACCGGTACCGACATTGGTGACGGCGACGTTGCCGAGCCCGCCGTCGACCCGCATCTCCACGAGCGCGGTGGACACCTCGGTGCGTCCCGGGACACGCCCCTCGGGATGCGTGACGGTCACGGCGCCGGGACCCACGTTGGTGATGCATGCGTTGCCGACGCCGCCCTGGAGTCCGAGCAGGCGGGGACCGTCGAATCCGAAAACCGGTGGGACGGACTCGGCGCCGTCGATCGTCACGAGCCCGCCACCGTCGCGGATGCACGCGTCCGCAGGGTCCGCGGTCGCGGCCGGAGCCGCCGCGACGGCAGCCATGACGGCACCCGCACCCATCACGACCGTCGCCAGTGCCCGTCTCGTAGCCGTCATGCGCAGAACCATAACGGGTGCGACGCCCGGCGACACGGAAATATCACAAGCGCAGCGCGTCCGATGGTCCCTGTTGAGCGGATTTCTGTGGATCCACCCCCGGAAAGCAGGGGCAGCTCCACCGAAACCCGAGGAACGATGACCAAGTACCCCGCATGTAAGGGTAGGCATGCTTTACTTCCGCACGTGATGAACTCAGTGCGCCATTGGCCGGACCGTTTCGGCGATCACGCCGTCGCCGCCTTCCGCATCGCCGTCGGTTTCCTGTTCCTCTGCCACGGCACCACGAGCCTGTGGGCGTGGCCGGCGGAACCCTACGGCGGAACCACCGCACAACTCGGCGCATGGCCCGGCTGGTGGGGTGCGATCATCCAGGTCGTGTGCGGCACCGCCCTGATCGTCGGTCTCGGTACCCGGCTCGCGGCCTTCCTCGGCTCCGGATCGATGGCGTACGCCTACTTCTGGGGTCACCAGGCCGACGGCGCACTGCCCATCCAGAACGACGGTGAATCCGCCGCGCTGTTCTGCTGGGCGATGTTCGTCCTGATCTTCCTCGGCTCCGGATCGTGGGCCGTGGATCGCCTCCTCGCGCGGCGGCGCGAGGAGGCCACACCCGAACCGGCGCCGGCCACCGCAACCGACACCGATCCCGCGTCGCTCGTCGACGCCTGACCCCACCCACGAACGCCGCTCCCCGAACGCCACTGGGCCGCACACCTTCCGGTGTGCGGCCCAGTGGTCGTACCTCGTTCAGCGCTGCGGCATCGTGGTGGTCGCGATCGGCGCCGGCAACGCCGTCTCACCCTCGAGGAAGCGGTCCACCGCAGCGGCGCACGCGCGACCCTCGGCGATCGCCCAGACGATGAGCGACTGTCCGCGACCCATGTCGCCGGCGACGAAGACACCGTCGACGTTGGTGGACCACTCCGACGAACGGGCGACGTTGCCACGCTGGTCGAAGTCGACCCCGAGATCGGTGAGCAGACCCGGCTTCTCGGCACCGGTGAAGCCCATCGCGAGCAGCACCAGATCGGCCTCGAGTTCGAAGTCGCTTCCTTCGACCTTCTCGAAGCGACCGTCGACCATCTGCACCTCGTGCGCCTTCAGCGCGGTGACCTTGCCGTCCTTGCCGATGAATTCCTCGGTGTTGACGGAGAAGACGCGCTCGCCGCCCTCCTCGTGCGCCGACGAGACGCGGTACATGAGGGGGTAGGTCGGCCACGGGGTGGACTCGGCGCGCTGCTCCGGCGGCCGCGGCATGATCTCGAACTGGTGGACGCTCTCCGCACCCTGACGGTGCGAGGTGCCCAGGCAGTCGGCGCCGGTGTCGCCACCGCCGATGATGACGACCTTCTTACCCTCGGCCGTGATGGTCGGGGCCGGCAGATCGCCGAGCTGCACGCGGTTGGCGATCGGCAGGAACTCCATCGCCTGGTGGATGCCGTCGAGCTCGCGTCCGGGGATCTGCAGGTCGCGGGCGACGGTCGCGCCGCCGGCGAGCACCACGGCGTCGAACTGCTCGCGCAGCTCATCGGCGGTGATGTCGACACCCACGTTCACGCCCGGCTTGAAGACGGTGCCCTCGGCCTCCATCTGCGCGAGACGGCGGTCGATGAAGCGCTTCTCCATCTTGAACTCGGGGATGCCGTAACGGAGAAGACCACCGATGCGGTCGGCCCGCTCGAACACCGTCACCGAGTGACCGGCACGCGTGAGCTGCTGTGCCGCAGCGAGACCGGCAGGCCCGGAGCCGACTACCGCGACCTTGCGGCCGGTGAGCTTCGACGGCGGAACCGGCTTGACGCGGCCGTCGTCGAAGGCCTTCTCGACCAGCTCGACCTCGACCTGCTTGATGGTCACCGGGTCCTGGTTGATGCCGAGCACGCACGACGCCTCGCAGGGCGCCGGGCAGAGCCGGCCGGTGAACTCGGGGAAGTTGTTCGTGGCGTGGAGACGCTCGATCCCGTCCTCCCACTTACCCTTGTAGGCGAGGTCGTTCCACTCGGGGATGAGATTCCCGAGCGGGCAACCGTTGTGGCAAAAGGGGATACCGCAGTCCATGCAACGGCTTGCCTGGGTCCGGAGGGTGTCGAGCGGGAACGGCTCGTAGACCTCCTTCCAGTCGAGGAGTCGCAGCGGGACAGGCCGGCGGACCGGCGTCTCGCGGGAACCGTGCTTGAGGAAACCGGTGGGATCAGCCACGAGCAGCCTCCATGATCGCCTCGTCCACGTTCGCACCACGGATGGTGGCGTCCTTGATAGCCATGAGTACCTTCTTGTAATCGCGAGGCATGACCTTCGCGAAGTGGCTGACCTGTTGTGACCAGTCGGCCAGGATGCGGGCTGCGACCTCGGAGCCCGTTTCGTCACGATGCCGTTCGACGGCGCCCTTGAGCCACGCGAAGTCCTCGCCCTCGAGATCCTCGAGGTCGACCAGCTCGGTGTTCAGGTTGTTCTCGAAGTCCTTGTCCGGGTTGTACACGAACGCGACGCCACCGGACATGCCCGCACCGAAGTTGCGGCCGGTCTTGCCGAGGATGACGACCTTGCCACCCGTCATGTACTCGCAGCCGTGGTCGCCGACGCCTTCGACGACGGCCGTGGCTCCGGAGTTGCGGACCGCGAAGCGCTCACCCGCGATGCCACGGATGAGGACCTCACCCGAGGTGGCACCGAACAGGATGACGTTGCCGGCGATGATGTTGTCCTCGGGCACGAAACCCTCGGCCGCATTGTGCGGCGGGCGCACGATGATGCGACCACCCGACAGGCCCTTGCCGACGAAGTCGTTCGCGTCGCCGTTGAGCCGCATCGTGATGCCGCGCGGGACGAACGCACCGAAGCTGTTGCCGGCCGAACCTGCGAAGGTGATGTCGATCGTGTTGTCCGGCAACCCTTCCGCACCGTACTTCTTGGTGAGCTCGTGGCCGAGCATCGTGCCGACGGTGCGGTTGACGTTGGTGATCGGAGTGTCGAACGAGACCGACGTACCCGACTCGAGAGCGGGCTGCGCTTTCGCGATCAGCTCGTTGTCGAGTGCCTTGTCGAGAGCGTGGTACTGCTCCTTGGTGCAGTGCATGTCCTGCTCCCCGAAGATCGGGGAGGTGACCTTCTCGAGCAGCGGCGACAGGTCGAGCTTCGACGCGCGGTAGTGCTCGACGGCCTTGCGGGTGTCGAGGACGTCCACCTGGCCGATGGCCTCGTCGAGACTGCGGAAACCGAGTTCGGCGAGGTACTCGCGCACCTCTTCGGCGATGTACAGCATGAAGTTCTCGACGAACTCCGGCTTGCCGGTGAACCGCTTGCGCAGCACCGGGTTCTGCGTCGCGACACCCACGGGGCAGGTGTCGAGGTGGCACACACGCATCATGATGCAGCCCGAGACCACGAGCGGCGCGGTCGCGAAACCGTACTCCTCGGCGCCGAGGAGAGCGGCGACCACGACGTCGCGGCCGGTCTTCATCTGGCCGTCGACCTGCACGACGATGCGGTCGCGCAGACCGTTGAGCATCAGCGTCTGCTGGGTCTCGGCGAGACCGATCTCCCAGGGAGCACCCGCGTGCTTGAGGGAGGTCAGCGGCGACGCGCCGGTACCACCGTCGTGACCCGAGATGAGCACGACGTCGGCGTGTGCCTTCGACACACCCGCGGCGACCGTGCCGACACCGAGCTCGGAGACCAGCTTCACGTGGATGCGGGCCTTCGGGTTGGCGTTCTTCAGGTCGTGGATCAGCTGCGCGAGATCCTCGATCGAGTAGATGTCGTGGTGCGGCGGCGGCGAGATCAGGCCGACGCCGGGCGTCGAACCACGGACCTCGGCGACCCACGGGTACACCTTGTGCGGCGGCAGCTGGCCGCCCTCACCGGGCTTAGCGCCCTGCGCCATCTTGATCTGGATGTCGGTGCAGTTGCTCAGGTAGTGCGCGGTCACACCGAAGCGACCCGAGGCGACCTGCTTGATCGCCGAGCGCCGCCAGTCGCCGTTCTCGTCCGGGGTGAAACGGCTCGGATGCTCGCCGCCCTCACCGGAGTTCGAGCGGCCACCGAGACGGTTCATCGCGATCGCGAGGGTCTCGTGCGCCTCGGCCGAGATGGAGCCGTAGCTCATCGCACCGGTCGAGAAGCGCTTGACGATCTCGCTCGCCGGCTCGACCTCGTCGAGCGGCACCGGCGGGCGCACGCCCTTCTTGAACTCGAACAGACCGCGCAGCGACGCGAGTCGCTCCGACTGGTCGTCGACGAGCTTCGTGTACTCCTTGAAGATCGAGTACTGGCCGGTGCGGGTCGCGTGCTGGAGCTTGAACACCGTGTCCGGGTTGAACAGGTGGTACTCGCCCTCACGACGCCACTGGTACTCGCCACCCACCTCGAGCTCGCGGTGCGCGCGCTCGGACTGGCGGTCGAGGAAGGCCGTGCGGTGACGGGCCGCGACGTCCGCGGCGATCTCGTCGAGACCGACACCGCCGAGCTGCGACTGCAGACCGGTGAAGTACTCGTCGACGAGTTCCTGCGACAGGCCGATGACCTGGAACAGCTGCGCACCGGTGTAGGAGGCGAGCGTGGAGATGCCCATCTTGGACATCACCTTGAGCACGCCCTTCGAGGCCGCCTTGATGTAGTTGGCGATGGCCTTGTCGAGGGTCATGCCCTCGGGCAGGTCGCCGTTCTGCAACAGCTCGTCGATGCTCTCGAACGCCATGTACGGGTTGACCACGGCCGCACCGAAACCGCACAGGGCGGCGATGTGGTGGACCTCGCGGGCGTCGCCGGCCTCGACGAGCAGACCGACCTTGGTGCGGGTCTTCTCGCGGACGAGGTGGTGGTGCACCGCGGAGGTGAGCAGCAGCGACGGGATCGGCGCCAGCTTCTCGTCGGACTCGCGGTCGGACAGCACGATCAGGCGTGCGCCCTTCTCGATGGCCTGCGAGACCTGCTCGCGGATCGAGGCGAGGGCGCGACGCAGACCCTCACCGCCCTCCGCGACCGGGTACAGGCCGCGGATGATGACGCTGTTGAAGCCGGGGAACTGCTTCTCGTCGTTGACGTGGATGAGCTTCTGCAGGTCGTCGTTGTCGATGACCGGCGCACCGATGAGAATCTGCCGGCACGACGCCTCGGTCGGGTTCAGCAGGTCGCCCTCGGGGCCGAGCATGCCGCCCATGCTGGTGACGATCTCCTCGCGGATCGCGTCGAGCGGCGGGTTGGTGACCTGGGCGAACAGCTGCGAGAAGAAGTCGAACAGCTGACGCGGACGCGACGACAGCACGGCGATCGGCGTGTCGGTGCCCATCGAGCCGAGCGCCTCGGCTCCGGAGGCCGCCATCGGCTTGACGAGGAGATCAACCTCTTCGCGGGTGTAGCCGAATACCTGCTGCCGCAGCACGACACGCTCGTGCGACATGTAGGTGTACTTGCTCTCGGGCAGATCCTCGAGACGGGTGACGCCGCCTGCGACCCACTCCTCGTAGGGATGCTCGGCGGCGAGCTCGCGCTTGATCTCCTCGTCCTCGACGATGCGGCCCTTGGCCGTGTCGACGAGGAACATGCGGCCCGGCTGCAGGCGACGCTTGCTGACGATCTTCTCGGTGGGGATGTCGAGCACACCCACCTCGGAGGCCATGACGACGAGGCCGTCGTCGGTGACCCAGGCACGCGAGGGGCGCAGGCCGTTGCGGTCGAGCACGGCGCCGATGACGGTGCCGTCGGTGAAGCACACCGAGGCCGGTCCGTCCCACGGCTCCATGAGGGCCGCGTGGTACTCGTAGAACGCGCGACGGGCCGGATCCATCGAGTCATGGCGCTCCCACGCCTCGGGGATCATCATGAGCACGGCGTGCGGCAGGCTGCGACCACCGAGGTGCAGCAGTTCGAGCACCTCGTCGAAACGCGCGGTGTCGGACGCACCCGGCGTGCAGACCGGGAAGATCTTCTCGAGCTTGTCGCGACCGCCGAAGACCTCGGTGTCGATGAGTGCCTCACGGGCGCGCATCCAGTTGGCATTGCCCGTGACGGTGTTGATCTCGCCGTTGTGCGCCACGCGGCGGAAGGGATGCGCGAGCGGCCACGACGGGAACGTGTTGGTGGAGAACCGCGAGTGCACGAGACCGAGGGCCGAGACGACGCGCTCGTCCTGCAGGTCGCGGTAGAAGCCCTTCATCTGGGGCGTGGTGAGCATGCCCTTGTAGACGAAGGTCGACGCCGACAGGCTCGGGAAGTAGACGGTCTCGCTGCCGGGACCGTCCTCGCCCGCGCCGTGGTGGCCGAGCTCGTGCTCGGTGCGCTTGCGCACGACGTACGCGCGGCGCTCGAGCTCGAGGCCGGTGAGCGCGCGGGCGCCGGAGGCGATGAAGATCTGCCGGAAGGTGGGCATGGCGTCCTTGGCCATGGAACCCAGCTCGGACTCGTCGATCGGCACCTCGCGCCAGCCGAGGACCTCGAGGCCCTCTTCGACGACGATGCGGTCGACCTCGGCGGCCGCGGCGTCGGCCTTGGCGGTGTCCTTGGGCAGGAACGCGATACCGGTCGCGTATGCGCCTTCGGCGGGAAGATCGAAGTCGACGACCTCACGGAAGTAGGCGTCGGGGACCTGGATCAGGATGCCGGCGCCGTCGCCGGTGTTCTGTTCCGCTCCCGCTGCACCGCGGTGTTCGAGATTCACCAGGGCGGTGATCGCCTTCTCCACGATGTCGCGACTGCGACGACCATGCATGTCGACGACGAACGCGACGCCACAGGAGTCGTGCTCGTTCGCCGGGTGGTAGAGCCCTCGAGGCCCGGGGAGATGAGTCATACCTAGCCTTCGTTGATGCGATAGCACCGACGACCAGCAGCGCTGATGGCCATCTACTGCCGTAGACGGGTATCGGCCGGGTGCCCGATACCTTCGACATCGCCAGTATCCGCTCATCCGCGACGGTGCGGGTGCCTTTTCGGCAGCGCGAGCGTGGACCCGGCGACCGGTGGGACGTCGTGGTCCCACCGTCTTCGAAACGAACGATATGCCAGGTGGCGGGGGGTAATGCAAGCAAGCCTGCCCTATTCTTCCGCCCACCTGCGGAAACGCAGCCGTAACGCACCGGAATCGCGGGCGTCACCCTGCCGTGGAAAGCAGCATTCGCACCATTCGGGACACGCCGTCGCGCGGGTCCGGCCCGTCGTCCTGCGAGGTGCAGCGATGCAGGATCAGTCCGTCCAGGTAGTCGATGAGAACCCGCGCGGCGGTGGCGGAATCGTCGACGCCGAGGCCCGCGAGCACGGTCCCGATCCATCCGCGCAGTTCGCTGCGGCGGGTTTCGACCCCGGCACGCAGTTCGGGCGTCGCCATCGCCTCGACGAACATCGCGAAGCGTGCGCGGGTCCGCACGAGGTCGTCCCCCGTCACGAACATCACATATCCGTGCGCCAGGTCTTCGAGCTCACGTGCGTCCCCCGGCAACGCGGCGCCGATCGCCTCGAGCTGGACCCGGTCCCGCTCGAGGAGCCTGTCGAGCACCCCTTCGACGAGAGCCTGGCGGGTGCGGAAGTAGTTCGACGTGGAGCCGGCCGGCACACCGGCGATGGCATCCACGCGGCGGTGGGTGAGGGCGCGCAATCCTTCGGTCCCCACGAGTTCGATTGCGGCGTCGAGGACGGTGGCGCGTTTGTCGGTCACGAGAGACATTCTACGAGGATCACTACAGGGGTAGTGACTGTCCACTACATACGTAGTACCGTCATGACATGACCGTGAAGCCAGGCAGTGCAGCGATCCTCGGCGGCGGAATCGGAGGGCTCACCGCCGCGAACACCCTCCTCCGCCACGGATGGCACATCGACGTGTTCGAACGATCTCCGGAGCCTCCGCGCACCGGCACCGCGCTCGGGATGTGGCCTCCTGCCCTGGCCGCACTCGAAGTTGCCGGCGTCGGCGGACGGGTGGAACAACTCGGCGTGACACAGCGCTCCGCGACGCTCAGACGCTGGGACGGTGTGGTGCTCGCCCACGTCGGGGACCTTCGCCGGGCACCGGTCATGGTTTCCCGGCCCGCCCTCCTCGACATCCTGCTGTCCGGCCTCCCCGACCACATCGTGAAGTTCGACGCCCCCGCGCCACCGCTCACGGCCCTCGCCGGATACGACGTGATGATCGGCGCGGACGGAATCGGCAGTGCGGTACGTGACGAGGCGTTCGGTCCGGCCTACCGGCCCGTGCACACCGGGTACGGAGCGTGGCGCGGCTGGGTCGGCGGCTCCACCACGAACCATGGAGAAACCTGGGGTCCCGGCGCGCTCTTCGGAATCACCGACCGCGACGGCGACCTCACCAACTGGTTCGCCGCCGTCCGCACCACCGAAGGCACCGGCGGCACCCTCGACGACCTGTACGGCCGCTTCCACGACTGGCACCCCGGCGTACGCGACATCCTCGGCCGCCTCGACCCCGACGACGTCATGTACCACGACCTGTACGAATCCCCCCGCCTCCCGTCGTACGTCCGCGGCAACACCGCACTGATCGGCGACGCGGCGCATGCGATGGCACCGAATCTCGGCCGCGGCGCATGCGAAGCAATCGTCGACGCCACGACACTCGCGACGCTGTTGTCCGAGCATCCGGTACCGATCGCTCTGCAGCGCTATGACCGTGCCCGTCGACGCCGCACCCAGCTCCTCGTGCCCGCGTCACGGGCGGTCGCCAGGATCGCGACCGCGTCCCGGCTGACATCTCTCCGCGACTCCTCCATCACAGCATTCGGCCGCATCGCCTGAAACGTTCCGAAAATCACCCGGTCGAGGGAACCGATCGTCACGCTGCTGCGTCCAACCCTGATGAAACGTCTGCCGGACAGGAGTTGGTGAGCTGATGTCAGCGCTGAAGGTCGACCCGGACTCGTTGAAGAGCCTGGCCCATGCCCTGGAGGGAGAAGCCGAGACCATCTACGCGTTGGAACCGTCCGCGGCGCTCGAGTCGGTAGCGGGCGCGATGCCATCCTCAGCGGTCGGTGGTGTCGCCGGACGCGCGGGAGCACCACTCGACACCGCCTACCGCGCTATGGCCAACTGCCTGCGACGCATGGCCGAGGCCACCGAAGCGGCCGCACGGAACTACGAGGTGGCCGAGGAGGAATTCAGCCGCCAACTCGCGGCCGTCGGATCCGACTTCGAAGGAACGGCCCCGTAGATGTTGTCTCCTTCCGCGATCCGCTCGCTCGATCCGGCTGCGCTCACCACGGCTGCCGACGCGGTCGAGTCCGCAAACAACACATTCCGGGAGTCGACCCACCGCGTCGACCGGAATGTGGATGCCACGTTCGGTGGATGGGACGGTGAAGGCGGGGCCGCCGCCGCGGCACGCGCGTGGAGTGACCGGGTGGCCGGCCAAGGCATCAGCCGCGCTGTCAGCGAGCAGGTCGACGCCCTCCGCGACGCTGCGAACACGCTCATTCCCGCCCGCGCCACCGTCGTCGGAATCGTCGACAATGCGGTTGCAGCCGGCTTCACCGTCCACGACGACGCGCGGGTCGAGGCACCCCGAACCCACACGGGCGACGCGCAGACCGACCTCGTCGTGCAAGCGGGTCTCGACGACACCGCCATGAACTTCGAGGTCCAACTGAAATCGGCGGTGCGCACATTCTACAAACTGGATCGAGACGCCGCCGCCCGACTCGAGCAGGTCAGCATCCGACTCTCCACGTTCGGCGGGGAATTCCGTTCTCAGAACACACATTCCATCGATGCTCCGGACGGTGCTGCCGACGCTGCGCTCCTAGCATCCGGGGCTGCACGCGATACCGATCTCGAACGCATCGGACGCACCCTGTCGCTACCGTCGGGTGCGAGCATCGAGTACCTCGACGCCTTCTACAACAGCCTCGACGAGGACGAACTGGCGAACCTGCACGAGACGTACAAGACATGGGAAGCCGAAGGCAAGCCCGACGCGGCGCTCTGGGCCGACGGTCTCGGTAACGGTCTGCTCATTCTGTCGAATCCCGAATACGGCGGGTCGTGGGAGTCGGTGCCGCAGGACATCAGGGACACCATTCGATACGGCTACGAGCCCGACCCGAACGCCGAGCATCCCCGTGAACCACTGGATCGGCTGGATCGACTCGGCGCGATACTCGGCGATGCCAACCCGCAGTATCGACCCGGCACCGAGATGGGTATCGAGATGAGCCGGGTCGCCGGATATATGGCGGGCATCCCCACCTATGCCGATCCCCACATCGTCCCCACCCCCGACCCTTCCTATTACGACCACACGGCAAGCACATTCCTCGACCTCGCCACCCGGAACACCGACACGTCGTATCACCTGCTCACCCGCACCGACGTCGACGGCAGCCCTGCGGACTTCAGTAGGGACGAGGTGCTCGTTCCGCTGCTCACCCGCGAATGGGCCGACGACGGAGCAACTCTGGCCGGCCTGACGGAGTGGATCGCTGCCGACGCGTTGCCCGCCGACCCGGGTGACCCCGCAGCAGTAATCCGAGC
The DNA here is from genome assembly GCF_059759155.1 of Rhodococcus sp. GQ147. Lineage (NCBI taxonomy): Bacteria > Bacillati > Actinomycetota > Actinomycetes > Mycobacteriales > Nocardiaceae > Rhodococcus > Rhodococcus sp. GQ147. The sequence continues at coordinate 38,867 of NZ_JCAXDU010000007.1, read as the reverse complement.
CGAACGTGCGGGCGAGGCAGCATTCGGTTTGGCCGAGGTGTTGTCTGCGCCGGAGTCTGAGTGGAACTCCGACAACAACTTCAACCGTTTCCTCCATATGCCGGGTGCCTCCCGGGAAGAAACCGACCTGACCATAGGTGACGTCAATCCTGTTGCTGTCCGTTCCTTCGCGACCGCCCTGTCACCGTTCGTCGGCGACATGGTCGGTTCCGTCGACGACGCCACCGCCACCAGCGGCTTCGGTGAACTCGGCCCCGTCCCGGCGACGCGCGTATTCACCCTCATGAACACCGACCCCGCGGCAGGTGCCCTTCTCAACGGTGCAGCAATCGCGCAGGCCACCGATTTCGACCGCCGGTTCGCTCTCGAACAACTCGACGGTGTGAACAAGTACAGCTACGGAACGTATTCGGGCCGGTTGCAAAGCCTCGTCGAGGTCGGTTTGAGCAGTACCTACGAGAACGAGAAGCTGGTCGAGCAGGCGGCGATCGACAACCGGAACCAGTCCAGAGCAGACGCGTATGCCGTGGCCCAAACCCTCGTCACCGGTGCGGTGACGGCGTTGCCGGGTGGCGTGGTCACGGGTCCGCTCGTGTACTCGACAGGGGTTCTGCTGCAATCCGAAATCGTCGATGCTGAAGGGCAATACGTGGGGCATCCGTCGGGGGTCGAGGGGTTCGATTCCGAAATGTATCTGACCGAGACAGGTGCCGAGAATACTCGGAGATACAACATGCTCAGCTCGCTGGTGGATTCGGGAGCCATCGACACAGCACAAGTGTCGCCAGGCTGGTTGACCGACGGCTCTCTCGTTCCCCGCGATCTCATGGAAGGACGTTTGTTGAGCGATCAAGTCCCCGATCTACTCCACGAAGCCGGGATCGAAAGTTCGGCTCAAACCGAGTACTTGCGCATTTCGAACTCGGGAGCAGGCGACCTTCGAAATATCGTCTATGCAGACCAACGCAATGGCGAACAAGGATTCCGAGACGTACTGACCAACAATGTCGTCCCGTCCGGCGGTGAACGGTGGAACTACTCGTGACCAAGAATCGATTCGACCCAACTGAACGAACCGGACCTCCGCCCCTCTACATCATGCTGCTGACTGTGGTTCTCGCAGCGGCATGTGCATCGCCCGAATCACCTCGAGTGGATACGGAGGGAGCTACCCAGTTGACCTCCACCGAATATCAGCCGCCCGAACAGGTCCGAAATACCACGTTCGTGTGGTCCGCAGAACCCGACGTCGACCTGTTCGATGAACGCGGCAGGTTGATTCGCGCAGCACAGGAATCGAAGATTATCGCCTACTACGCAGGAATCGATGTCACATACCCGGGCTTCGCCGAGGCGCTCGATCCACACTACGCAATCGGGATCAGTACAACACTGCAGACATCTCTCGCTGGCACCATCCGCGCACATATCCTCGAAATCAACGACATACACGAGGGATTCAAAGCGACCATCTGCAGTCAAGAATCGAATTTGGCCACACGAGTACGCGATGAGGACTATCGGATCAAGGTTTTCTCCGGCCGTGAAGAGTTTGTGGAATTCGGCCCGACAACCGAAGCGCACCGCCACGAAAAATGGATGCAACGGCACGAACCACCGCGCCCCGCGCCGGAAACACAATACTTGTCGGCGCTCCCCACCTCTGAGCATCGATGGTCTGCCCCAACGGAAGATCTGTTCACCGGAACGGGACTGACAGTCACCTTCGGCTCCGACCTCGGCGAGACGATGCATCGCTGCGAGGAGTGGGGTCGCAGTATCGAACCCGATGTGCCGGACAGAGGGTCCGAGCTCATCATCTCCCCCACCCCACCCGAAACTCTCCCCGCCTACCCGGGCTGGTGAGAAAGGAACCGTGTTGACGTATCCAGAAGAACTCTCTGTCACCGTCAGGCGTGTGCAGGACACGATCGAACGGATAGTAGGCAACGGATCGGTCCACGACATCCGTATCAGCGTCACCCCGACCGGCCGCATCGTCGCCCTCGAGATCCCGCCCGAGGCGTACAACTGGTCGCCGGACGTGCTCGCGACTCGCATTACCGCCGCTCACGACCTCGCATCCGCGGACGCCGACGAGCAGGCCCGCTACGCGCGCGTCGAGTTGGCCGGCGACCCGCGTATCCGGCGCATCGTCTCTGGGATCGGGCAGCGCTGACCTCGAGGTGAACGGCCCGTAAATAACAACTGGCCGCAGCGATAAGAATCAGCTGCGGCCAGAGGTAACGAAAGAATAACTTGGGACACCCGAAACCGTAAGCCCGTCTCAGGTGAGGTCTGTCACAAAGTGTCTCGTTGCCACACCCGGTGGGTACCGAGCAGATCGAGCACCTGCGTAACCGCCGTCTGGGGATCGTCCGCGACGACGACACCCGGTGCCGCCAGACCCTCGAGTGCCGCAGCTCCCGGACCCCACGCCGCCAGGGTTTTCTGGTGGCGGAACGTCTCGTCCACGAGGATCTGCACCCTCTTATCTGCGGGTGCAGCGGCCAGAATGACCGCGTCGAACTCGATCGAGCGGGCCGTGAGGAAGGTGCGCGAGATCGGCACGACTCCCCCGAGCATCCCGCCGTGCGGGGCGACGACCAGCGGGACGCAGTCGGCCGCGTCCACGGCCTGCACGGCCGCGAGCACCTGATCGACGTCGGTGGTGTCGTCGGCGACGATGCCGATCAACCGGCCCTGCACGGGCCACGTCTTGCCGACCTGCGCCAGCGCGGGGCTCTGCGGGAGATCGGAGACCTCGACGGTCGGCTTCGGAGCGGGCAGACCGAGACCGGCCGCCACCTTCTCGCACAACCCGGTGTCGATGTTCGCCAGGATCTGCAGCTGCCGCTCCTTGATGGACTGCTCGTAGCACTTGCCCAGCTCGAAGGTGTAGGCGTAGGCCACGTGGTCCTGCTCTATCTCCGACAGGCTCAGGTAGAACTGGCGGACCTGCGTGTAGTGGTCGTCGAACGACCGGGAGACCTCACGCTCCTTCTTCGCCGCCGGTACCTCCACCGGCAGGTCGACGAAGGCACCCTCGGTGACACCGGCCATGAACGGGCATCCCGCGTCGAGCGAGTTCGGCTTGTACGGAGCGACACCGGTGTGGACGGCGTGCTGGTGGAAGCCGTCGCGGAACATGTCGTTGACGGGTGCATGCGGACGGTTGATCGGGATCTGCCCGAAGTTCGGTCCACCGAGTCGCGTCAGCTGGGTGTCGAGGTACGAGAACAGGCGACCCTGCAGCAGCGGATCGTCGGTGACGTCGATGCCCGGGACGAGATGGCCCGGGTGGAAGGCGACCTGCTCGGTCTCGGCGAAGAAATTGGTGGGGTTGGCATTGAGGACCATCGTGCCGATGATCTGCACGGGCGCGAGTTCCTCGGGGACGATCTTGGTGGGATCGAGCAGGTCGATGCCTTCGAAGACCTGCTCCGGGGTGTCCGGGAAGACCTGTACGCCGAGATCCCATTCGGGGTACGCACCGGCCTCGATCGCGTCGGCGAGGTCGCGGCGGTGGAAGTCGGGATCGAAGCCGTTGATGAGCTGGGCTTCCTCCCACACCAGCGAATGCACGCCGAGCCGCGGCTTCCAGTGGAACTTCACCAGCGCGGTATCACCCTCGGCGTTGACCACACGGAAGGTGTGGACGCCGAAGCCCTCCATCATGCGGTAGGAGCGCGGGATGCCGCGGTCGGACATGTTCCACATCGTGTGCGCCGTCGCCTCGGTGTGGAGCGAGACGAAATCCCAGAACGTGTCGTGAGCGCTCTGTGCCTGCGGGATCTCGCGATCCGGGTGCGGTTTGGCCGCGTGGACGACGTCCGGGAACTTGATGGCGTCCTGGATGAAGAACACCGGGATGTTGTTGCCGACGAGGTCGAAAGTGCCTTCCTCGGTGTAGAACTTCGTCGCGAAGCCACGAGTGTCGCGCACCGTGTCGGCCGAGCCACGGGAACCGAGCACCGTCGAGAACCGCACGAACACCGGTGTCTCCACGTCCTTCTGGAGGAACTGGGCACGCGTGATCGAGCTTGCGGCACCCGTCGCGCGGAAGACGCCGTGGGCACCGGCGCCGCGGGCGTGCACCACGCGCTCCGGGATGCGTTCGTGGTCGAAGTGGGTGATCTTCTCGCGGAAGTGATGATCCTGCAACAGGATCGGCCCGCGCCGACCGGCCTTGAGCGAGTGGTCGGTATCCGTCAGCCGCGCCCCCTGAGCCGTCGTCAGGTACTCGCCCTGCTGGGCACGGCCGCGCGGCAGATCCGCGGGAGTGCCGGTGGCCGTCCTGACCTCGGGCTCCGCCTGATCGGGCTTGGGCTCGGGCGGAGTCGTGGGCGTCGTGGGTTCCTCCACGGGTGGCACGGTGGACGAGGGAACACCGGGGATCTTCGGGGTGTCGGCGGGCATGGGAACTCCGATTCGTGTGCTGTCGTCGGGGCTGGACACGTCTTTCCCACGGCTACCCGGAAGGACGGCGGCCAAACGCGGCGGCGGGGCCGTCGGGTCAGAAGTCCTCGTCGATGCAGGCGAGCCGGTCGCCGGCCTGTCCGGCCTCACCCGGTGCGGTCTTGGTGTGCTGTGCGTGGAGCACCACCGAGTTGGCTTCGCCGTCGCGGAACTCCCAGTCGACGGTCGTGGACGCCTCGGCGTTGCCCTGCGCGTCGGTGGTGATGTCGAGCCAGATCTCGTTCTGCGGATTGGCGTAGGCGGGATCGGTGGACGGGGAGTCGGGGTTCGCCGCCGGGTCGACCCGGTTCTGGTAGTGCGGCCCCGAATCGGACGGGTTCGGCCCGCACGGCCGGGTGTGGACGTGCGCCCCGAAGTCCCGATCGGGTTGCAGACCCATCACCCTGAGGGTGACGGTGGTCCGGCCGTTCTCCTCTTCGGATTCGACGTCGAAGGTCGCGCCGACCGGCACGGCCGCTTCGTCGTAGGTGAAGGCATTGTCGTCGTCGCCTCCCTCGTTCGGGAGCCCGAAGGCGTCGCCACTCATCCCGGGCAGCGGCGTGGGCATGGAATCGGTGGTGGTGGTCGTGAGCGAAGTGGGTGGGGTCTCGACGGTGGTCTCGGTGTCGGTGGACGAGTCGTCGCTGCTGCACCCGGCAGCCACGAGCGTGGCGACGGAGAAGCCCGCGACGAGACATGCGTGACGTGTGTTCATGACTTCGACGTACCCCGAGGGGCCGTCGGCGAACCTGACCGCAGGGAACGTGCCCGCGCCGGGGGCGCGCAGGTCCTGCCCGGTGTTACGACCCGGCCTCGCCGTCCTCGGCCTTCTGTGCCTCGACGATCGCGGCGAGATCCTCCGCGACCTTCTTCTCCACGGCGCTCTTGTTCACGCCGGCCGCCGAGAGCACGCCGTCGCCGTTCTCGAGTTCGAGGAGCGCGAGGAGGATGTGCTCGGTGCCGATGTAGTTGTGCCCGATTCGCAGGGCTTCGCGGAAGGTCAGCTCGAGGGCCTTGCGGGCACCCGCGTCGTACGGGATGAGTTCGGGGACGTCGCTCGACGGTTCGGGGAGCGTCGCCACGGCGGCCGAGCGCAGCGCCGCGAAGTCGACATCCTGGGCCGCGAGTGCGCGGGCGGCGAGCGACTCGGTGTCGACGAGCAGACCGAGAATCAGATGGACGGGCGTGATCTCGGGGCTTCCCGTGGCACGCGCTTCGTTCATCGACGCCATCACGGTGTTCTGCGCGCGCGGGGTGAATCGCGAGAACCCCTGCTCGGGGTCGAGGTCGTTGTCGCTCTTCGAGACGAACCGTTTCTGGGCTGCCTGCTTGGACACGCCCATGCTCTGCCCGATCTCGGACCACGACTTGCCGGACCGTCGGGCCTGATCGACGAAGTGGCCGATCAGGTGATCGGCGACCTCACCGAGGTGGTCGGCCGCGATGACGGCATCGGAGAGTTGTTCGAGCGGATCGTCGTGGACCTTTTCGATCGCATCGATGAGGTCGTCGAGCCGGATGAGATGGGACGGCCGAATGGGTTCCATGCGTCAACTCTAAGTTGACGCATGGTTTGCGTCAACCTTGGGTTGACGATCAGGTTTGCGCGGTCGTCGTAGCGGAGAGCGAGACCTCGATGCGCGTGCCCTCGCCTCCCACGGCGAGCACGTCGCCGAAGCCCTCCACCAGCGACTCGACGAGGACGGGCAGGTCGGGGACGGCGGCGGAGTCTGCGTTGATTCCGATGCAGCAGTGGCTCGTGTGCGACATCAGCGTGATGTTGACGGCCGAACCGACGGTGGGAGCGAACGGGTAGTACCTCAGCACCTCCGCACCGGCCATGTACAGCGGGATCGGGGAACCCGGGACGTTCGACGCGAGAAAGTCGATGTGCTCGAGGATCCCACCCAGCACACCGGCCGGGAGCACGTTCAGCACACCCGCGATGGCGGACGAGAGCGGCACGGCCGGTTCGTCCCGCCACGACCGGACGATCCGGTCCACCCGGTGCATCGACGCGACCGGATCGGCGACATCGAGGGGAAGAGCGAACCGCGCCAGGGTGATCCGGTTTCCCCCGATCGCGTCACTCTCGCGCCGGAGACTGATCGGCAGCGTCGCCCTCAGTTCGGCGACCTGCGCGCCGTGCCGGGAATGGTAGTGCTTCAGCCCCAACAGGATTCCGGCCAGGAAAGCGTCGTTGAGCGAGGAGTTCGCTGCCCGTCCGGCCTGTCGCAGAGCGTCGAGCGGCAGATCGAGGGCTGCGACCTCCCGGACGGTGCTGCGGCCGACCATCACCGGGGACAGCGTCGTGAACACCGGTTGCACGAACCGGGCCGTCGAGCGGGCCGTGTCCACCACGCTGCGCAGCGCCGCGACCGGATTCGTCACCGACCTCAGACCGGAACGCACGAGCCACGGCACACCCCTCCCCACCATCTCGCCGGCCGTCGAGAGGTACCAACCCACGGAATCGGCGAGGGCCGACGCCGGAGCCGAGGTCGGCGGATCCTCGGGCAGTGGCCCGCGGTCGGTACCGTCGCGCTCGAAGTCGACCATCTCGTTCGCGATCTGAATGCCGCCGATGCCGTCGGTGAGCGAGTGGTGCACCTTGAGAACGATCGCGGCGCGACCGTCGGCGAGGCCGTCGACGATCGTCGCCTCCCAGAGGGGACGGTCCTTGTCGAAGGCCGACATCGCCGCGGCGCGCACGAGCGGGAGCACGGCGTCCAGTCCCCCGGGATGCGGGAGCGCGATGCGCCGCAGATGCCAGGACAGGTCGAAGTCGGGGTCGTCCACCCATCGCGGTGGGGTCCGTCCGAACGGGGATTCGACGAGCTTGCGGCGGAAGCTCGGCACCGCACGTGTTCCGCGCTCCATCATCCGGACGAAGCGCTCCTGGTCGGGTGACCGGTCGAGCAGAGCCACCGCGACGATCGTGGACCGCAGGACGGGGTCCTTCTCCATCCGCCACGACATCAGATCCGGCTGCGACATGTGCCGACCGTCCGCACCCATGCGCACCACCTCCCGCCTCCGGTTCTCCTCGCACGGTAACCGCCGCAATGCGCGGATACCGGCGATATCGGCCCGCGAACAGCACCGATGGGCCGGATCGAGGACCTTTCGCTCACGCTGACGCAAACCCTGGTCCCCCGCCGACGGATCGCACAGGATCGGTGACGACTTCGACGCCGTCGAAGTTCGCTCCCCCATCGCCAGTACCGTGAGGAAGTCCATGCCCCGTCTACGTCGTGCCGGATCGACGGCCGTCATCGCGCTCCTTCTGACCGCGGTCGCGGCATGTAGCTCCGGTTCCTCGGGCGACGGCCTCGCTTCCGACAGCGCGCTGCCCACGGAGATCCCGGCGGGCACCAAGCTCGTCATCGCCGACCAGGGTGAGCGACAGCTGTCCCTCCTCACCGGTTCCGGACAACTCGACGCCCTGCCGTTCGAGTACGAGTTCGCGACCTTCCAGGGCGCGCCCGCGATCCTCGAGGCCTTCCGCGCCGACGCGGTCGACGTCGCGTGGGCCGGCGAGATCATGACCGTCCAGTCGCTGGTCGCCGGTGACGACGTGCAGGTCGTCGCGGCCATGCAGACGAACAACAGCCTCAACATGGGCATCGCCCCGAACGCATCGGACATCACGACGCTCGCGGACCTGAAGGGCAAGCGCATCGGCTACGCCGAGGGCACCTCGCAGCAGGCCTTCGTGCTCCGCGGTCTCGACAAGGCAGGCCTGTCGGTCGACGACGTCGAGCTCGTGTCGATGTCGCTGCCGGACTTCCCGGATGCACTGCGCTCCAACCAGATCGACGCCGCCCCGATGAGCGAGCCGGTCTTCTCCCGGTACATGCAGACCCCGGGTGCGACGTCGCTGCCGCGCCCCGAGATCGAGGACCTCAGCGAAGGCATCTCGTACCTCTACTCGAGCAAGAAGGCCCTGTCCGACCCGGCGACCGCCGCAGCGGTCCGCGCCTACGTCACCGCGTACATCACGTCCGTCGACTGGGCCGACAACAACCGCGACGCGGACATCGACACCTACTTCGTGAAGAGCCAGGGCCTGACGGCCGAGGCCGGCGAGCGCATCCTCGACACCTCCGGGATCACCACCTTCCCACACCTCGACGAGGAGCTCATCGCGACCCAGCAGCACACCATCGACGTGATCAATGCCGCCGGTGAACTGCCCAAGCCCGTCGACGCCGCCGACGCCTTCGATCTGCGCTTCGACGAGGTCGTCACCGAAGCGGTCGCCGAGACCGGCGCCTCCCACACCCGCAGCTGACCTTCCGAGGGGAATCCGACATGACGAACCGCCAACTCAACCTCAACGCCTTCATCTACCCGACCGGCCACCACGAGGCCTCGTGGCGCCATTCCGGCAGCGTGCCCGAGCGTCTCTACGACGTCACCTACTTCCAGGAACTCGCCCGCCTCGCGGAGAGCGCGAAACTCGACGCGGTGTTCTTCGCCGACGGTCCGGCTCTGCGCACCGAGGTGAAATACCGTCCGGACTACGGCCTCGAACCGATCACCACGCTCGCCGCGATGGCCACGGTCACCACGCATCTCGGGCTGATCGCCACGGCGTCGACCACCTACTACGAGCCCTACAACCTCGCCCGGTTGTTCTCCTCGCTCGATCACATCTCCGGTGGCCGCGCCGCCTGGAACATCGTCACCACCGCGACCGACGCAGCGGCAGCGAACTTCGGGTACACCGAACACCCCGACGTGCACGAACGATACGCCCGGGCACGCGAATTCGTCGACGCCGCGATCAAGCTGTGGGATTCGTGGGAGGACGACGCACTCGTCCTCGACAAGACCGCCGGCGTCTACGCCGACCCGGACAAGATCCACCGCATCGACGTCGAGGGTGACTACGTCAAGGTGCGCGGCCCGTTCGGTTCGGCCCGCTCGCCGCAAGGGCGCCCGGTGCTCGTGCAGGCCGGATCCTCCAACGACGGCCGCGATTTCGCGTCGACCTACGCCGAGGCGATCTTCACCGCGCACCAGCGCATCGAGGACGCCCAGGCCTTCTACACCGACATCAAGACCCGCGCAGCAGCATTCGGACGCAACCCCGATCACGTGAAGATCCTTCCCGGCCTGAGCCCGTTCATCGGCGCAACCGAGGCCGAAGCGAAGGAACTGCATCGCGAGTTCAACGAACTCACCATCGTCGAATACGGTCTCGGGCAGCTCCAGAAGATGGGCCGCATCGACGTGTCCCGGCTCGAGTTGGACGAGAAGGTTCCGCTCGAATTGTTCGCCGGCGCAGGCGACATCACCGACAACAACAACAGCCGCCGCCTGGTCTTCGCGAAGATCGTCGAGCGCGAACAGCCGACCCTGCGTCAGCTGCTGCACAAGCTCGCCGGCGCACGCGGCCACAACGTCGTCGCGGGCACGCCGGTGCAGATCGCCGACATCATCGAGGAGTGGTTCACCAACGGCGCCGCCGACGGCTTCAACATCATGCCGCCGCAGTACCCGCAGGGCCTCGAGGCGTTCGCTTCCCAGGTGGTGCCGATCCTGCAGGAGCGCAGCCTGTTCCGGACCGAGTACACCGGCACCACCCTGCGCGACCACTACGGCTTGCCGCGTCCGGAGAGCCAGTACGCACACGAACTCGCCCTGTCCGGTGCCACCGGTGATTTCGCACCGGGCGGCGCCACCGGCGACTTCGCACTGTCCGGCGTCTGATCGAACCGACGAAAGGACTGGAGCCATGAGCGTCTCCGTCGAATCCCGGCGTTTCGGCAGTGACCTGGCCGGTGACGCCGACACCGACCAGAAGCCCGACTCCGGCGCGACGGCCGACCTGTCGCCGCGCACGACCCGCAGCCGCCTCGCTCCCGGCAAGCCGATCAAGTTCGGCCTGGCGATCGGCCCGGCGCTGCTGCTGGTGGCATGGATCGTCACCTCGGCCACCGGGGTACTCGATCCGAAGGCCCTCTCGGCGCCGTGGACGGTCGTCACCACCGCATGGGAACTGATCGGCGACGGGCGACTGCAGTCGAACCTGTGGACCTCCGTCCAGCGCGCCCTGATCGGCGGGGTCATCGGCGTCGTCCTCGGACTGGTGCTCGCACTGGCCGCCGGCCTGTCGCGCATCGGTGAGGCGCTGATCGACGGACCGGTGCAGATCAAGCGCTCCATCCCCACCCTGGCGTTGATGCCGCTGGCGATCCTGTGGTTCGGCATCGGCGAGGAGATGAAGATCCTGCTCATCGCCCTGTCGGTCTTCGTCCCCGTCTACATCAACACCTACTCGGCGCTACGCGGCATCGACGCCCGCTACGTCGAACTGGCCGAGACGCTGGATCTGTCCCGCGCCCAGTTCGTCCGGCGCATCGCCCTGCCGGGGGCGCTGCCCGGTTTCTTCACCGGCCTGCGCCTGGCGGTGACCATCTCGTGGCTGGCCCTGGTGGTCGTCGAGCAGGTCAACGCTTCGAGCGGTATCGGCTACCTGATGTACCAGGCCCGCAATTACGGCATGACCGAGATCATCATCGTCGGACTGGTGGTCTACGCGATCCTCGGATTCGGCAGCGACCTGCTGGTCCGTGCGGCAGAGAGGAAGGCGCTGGCATGGCGCAGGACGATCGGCAACTGACCGTACGCACCCGGGGACTGAGCCGCGGCTTCGACGGACGCGCGGTGCTGAACAACATCGACCTCGAGATCGCCCCCGGCGAGTTCGTGGCACTGCTCGGCCGCAGCGGCTCGGGCAAGAGCACCCTGTTGCGTGCCCTGGCCGAACTCGACCACGGCGTGCCCGGTTCTGGCACCCTCGAGGTGCCGCAGAAGCGGGCGGTGGTCTTCCAGGACTCGCGACTGCTGCCCTGGGCGCGGGTGCTCGACAACGTGATCCTCGGCCTCGACGGCGACGACGCCGCCGAGCGCGGCCGCACGGCCCTGGCGGAGGTCGGGCTCGCCGGACGCGAGAAGGCCTGGCCCACCGAGCTGTCCGGGGGTGAACAGCAGCGGGTGTCGCTGGCGCGGTCGCTCGTGCGCGAACCCGAACTGTTGCTCGCCGACGAACCGTTCGGTGCCCTCGACGCACTGACGAAGATCAGGATGCACGGACTGCTGCAGGAACTGTGCGCCAAGCACCGGCCCGCGGTCCTGCTCGTCACCCACGACGTGGACGAGGCCATCGCTCTCGCCGACCGCGTGCTCGTGCTCGACCACGGCTCGTTCGCCGTCGAACTGACCATCGACCTGCCGCATCCGCGAGCCGATCACGTCGTCGAGATCGCGGAGTACCGCCGCACCCTGCTCGAGGCACTGGGGGTCGAGGTCGCCGTCTGAGCGATCCACGCTGTCTCCGATGGAGCGACCCCCGCTCCGTCTCCGTCCGAGCGATCCGCTCCGGAGCGATCGATGAGAGAGAATCGAATCGTCGCTCCGGAGTCGCCGACGGGAGATGCATCGTGTGTGGACGCTATGCCAGCACCAGTACCCGTGGGGATCTGCTCGCGGCCTACGACGCCGTCGAGGCAGTGGGTGAGGAACTGCCCCCGTCGTACAACATCGCCCCCACCCAGCGCGTGAACGTCGTGCTCGAGCGGGCGCCACGCGAGGACCCGGATGCCGAGCCGATCCGCATCGTGTCCTCGCAGATCAAGTGGGGGCTCGTGCCGTTCTGGGCGAAGGACCCGAAGATCGGGTCGCGGATGATCAACGCCCGGTCCGAGACCATCACCCAGAAGCCGGCCTTCAAGGCGGCCGCGGCGAAGCGGCGGTGCGTGCTGCCGGCCGACGGATACTACGAGTGGATGAAGGGTGAGGACGGGAAGAAGATCCCGTTCTTCCTGCACGCGGACGGGCCGATCTCGATGGCCGGGCTCTACGAGCTGTGGCCGGACCCGGAGCTGCCGGAGGACCATCCCGACCGCTGGTTGTGGACGTGCTCCGTGCTGACCCGTCCGGCGACCGACGCCGCCGGGCACATCCACGAACGGTCGCCGGTGATCCTGCCCGACACCTTCGTCGATCCGTGGCTCGATCCCGACCTGAAGAACCGCGACGACGTCGACGCCCTGCTGAATTCGATTCCCGAACCGACCCTCGAACCCTACGAGGTGAGCACGGCGGTCAATTCGCTGCGGAACAACAACCCCGACCTGCTGCGTCCTGTCGATTCGTGATATTTCGGCCGTATGGCGTTCCCCACGTCGGACCGGAACGAATATCGGAATTGACTAAAGTTGCCGGGTGCGACAATCACGGCTGACTCCGACCGGTTCGACGACGCCTCCGTTCCTCACCGGATCTCGCGGTACCGCCGTCGCGGTGATCGCGTCGCTCGTCTCCGCGGGTGTGCTCATCGCGATCCTCGTCAGAAGCGAACTCATCGACTTCCTGGTCTACCGGATGGGCGCGCGGGTCCTGCTCGACGGCGCCGACATCTACGGGCAGATGCCTCCGGTGACCGATGACTTCGCGTTGCCGTTCACCTACCCGCCGCTGTCGGCGATGCTCTTCGCTCCCCTGGCGCTGATCCCCGTGACGTTCGGCAAGATCGTCTTCACCCTCGTCTCGGTCGCCGCGCTCGTCGTCACCCTACGGGTCGTGCTGGACCGGCTCCGTCCGGACTTCGAGGCGCGGACGGCGTGGATCGTCACCGCGGTCGCCGTCGCCGGAGCACTGTTGCTCGAACCCGTGCGTGAGACGATCTCGTTCGGGCAGATCAACCTCGTCCTGATGGCGCTCGTCGCCCTCGACGTCCTGGTGAAGACCCCGAAGTGGCCGCGCGGAATGCTGATCGGACTGGCCGCCGCCGTCAAGCTCACGCCCATCGCGTTCCTGCTGCTGTTCCTGCTGCGGCGCGACCGGCGGACCAGTGCCATCATCATCGCGTCGACCTTCGGGTTCACCGCCCTCGCATTCGCTGTGATGCCCGCGACCTCCGCGAAGTACTGGCTGGACACCCTGCCCGACACCGGCCGGATCGGCGCGGCGTACTTCGCCACCAACCAGTCCTTCAAGGCCGTGATCTCCCGCTTCGGGCCGCCCGAACTCATGGCTTCCGTGCTGTGGCTGCTGGCCGTCGCGGTGATGCTGCTGGTCGCGGTGGTGGCCATCCGCCGTGCCCTCGAGCAGGGCGATCTCGTGCTCGCCCTGTTGGCGAACGCGACGGCCGTGCTGCTGGCGTCGCCGGTGTCGTGGTCGCACCACTGGGTGTGGGTCGCGCCGGCACTGCTGGCCCTCGCACTAGCGGCGGGGCGCGCAACCGATGCGCAGAGACTCACCGCGATCGCCGTCGGCGTCACGCTCGTTTTCCTGATCGGCCCGCACCACCTGTTCCCCACGGGAGGCGATCTCGAACTCGGCTGGGCCGCATGGCAGCACCTGCTCGGCACGCTCTACGTCACGGCCGGATTCGGATTCCTGCTCTGGCTCGCCTTCGGTCGGCGGACCGATCCGGACTCCGCCTCGCCGAAACAACTGCCGAACGCGGAGACCGCGAGTTGATCGTGTAGACGGTGCGCCGGTTGTCGGGCATCCGGGTTGTTGTTCGCGAAAGGCCGACGAGAACCCGGAAAGAACGTAATAGTGAGAGGATGTCGCCGCCGCACAGGACGGTCGACAACTCGATTACGAGAAAGCCCATCAACTGCATCCGAGGGGAGAACACCGTGACCGATGTTTCGTCGCAGGGCCCGGCCCGGAGAGACGACCGACGTGTGTTGACGAACCGCCAGGGCCATCCCGTATACGACAACCAGAATCAGAGGACGGTGGGCCCACGCGGACCCGCGACGCTGGAGAACTATCAGTTCCTCGAAAAGATCAGCCATTTCGATCGAGAACGCATTCCGGAAAGAGTGGTGCACGCGCGCGGTTTCGTCGCCTACGGATATTTCGAAGCCACCGGGAAATGGGGCGATGAACCCAACACGAACTACACGCGCGCAAAACTCTTCGCCGAGCCGGGGAAGCGGACCGACGTCGCCATCCGGCTCTCCACGGTCATCGGTGGACGCGACTCATCGGAAACCGCCCGCGATCCGCGAGGTTTCGCGGTCAAGTTCTACACCGAGGACGGTAACTGGGATCTTGTCGGAAACAACCTCGCGGTCTTCTTCATTCGCGACGCGATCAAGTTCCCCGACGTCATCCATTCGCTGAAGCCCGACCCCGTCACTTTCCGGCAGGAACCCGCACGCATCTTCGACTTCATGTCGCAGACCCCCGAAGCAATGCACATGCTGGTGAATCTGTTCAGTCCCCGGGGCATTCCGGCCAACTACCGGACTCAACAGGGCTTCGGGGTCAACACCTACAAGTGGGTCAACGCCGAGGGCGTGACACACCTCGTGAAATACCATTGGATTCCGAAGATCGGTGTCAAGAGCCTGACCGAGGACGACGCGGCGGCCATTCAGGCGCACGATCTCGGGCATGCCAGCAAGGACATGTACGAGGCCATCGAGCGCGGTGACCATCCCGAATGGGAACTGCGCGTACAGATGATGAGCGACGACGACCATCCAGAGTTGAACTTCGACCCCCTGGACGACACGAAGGTCTGGCCGGAGAACGAATTCCCCGCCATGCCGGTCGGCAGGATGGTGATCGACCGCAACGTCGAGAACCACTTCCTCGAGAACGAACAGATCTCCTTCGGCACCGGCGTCCTCGTCGACGGACTCGACTTTTCCGACGACAAGATGCTCGTAGGACGCACGTTCTCCTATTCCGACACGCAGCGTTACCGGGTGGGTCCCAATTACCTGCAACTTCCGGTCAACTCGGCGAAGAACGCCCACGTGGCCACCAATCAGCAGGGCGGACCGATGGCATACGGCGTCGACGATGTCGGCGACAACCCGCACGTGAACTACGAACCGTCCATCACCGGCGGTCTGCGCGAGGCCGAGTTCCCGACCCACGACGATCAGGGGCCGGAGATCCGGGGTCGTCTGACGCGCAAACGCATTCCGCGTACCAACGACTACGAGCAGGCCGGTCAGCGCTACCAGCTCATGGAGCAGTGGGAGAAGGACGACCTGGTGAAGAACCTCGTCGACGGTATCGGTCAGGCCGTCCGCGACGTGCAGGAGCGGATGGTGTGGCACTTCTTCATGTGCGACGACGAGCTCGGACAACGCGTCGGCGACGGACTCGGTATCAGTGCCGACGACGTACGGGATCTACCTCCGTTGCGGAGCCAGACCCTCGACGAGGACGAACTGCAACGCGCAGCGAATCTCGGCAAGAACGATCCCCGTGATGTGACCGGATTACAGATGACGCATTGCGTGCCCAACGAGCGCGAGGTCCACGCGTCCTCGTAGCGTCCGTCCGTCTCGGCCCGGTGGGCAGTCACTTGTCGAAGTGGCTGCCCACCGGTCGTTCTCCGGAACCGTTCTCAGGCAGTGACGTCGACGACCACCCGGCCGCGCACCTTGCCCGCGAGGATCTCCTCGGCTAGTCGCGGGACGTCCGAGAGCGGTTCGACCCGCGACAGCGAATCCAGGGTGCTCGCAGGCAGATCGCGGGCGAGACGATCCCATGCCGACCGACGCAGCGGAGCCGGCGCCATCACCGAGTCGACGCCCAGCAAGGCGACGCCGCGCAGGATGTGCGGCATCACCGTGGCATCGGGCATCGACGGCGACTCCGTGAGACCGCACGCGGCGACGGCACCGCCGTAGCGGATCTGCGACAGCACGTTCACGAGCGTCGAACCGCCCACCGCGTCCACCGCGGCATCCCAGCGTTCCTTGCCCAGGGGCCGGCCCTTGCCCTGCAGTTCGGCGCGGTCGACGAACGACGACGCACCGAGTTCGCTCAGGAAGTCGTGGGTCTCGGGACGGCCGGTCGCGGCGACGACCGTGTGTCCCGCGGCAGCGGCGAGGGCGACGGCGATCGACCCGACGCCACCGGCCGCGCCGGTGACGAGCAGTTCCGCGTCCGATGCGATCCCGTACCGCTCGAGCGCGTCGAGGCACAGGGCGGACGTGTAGCCGGCGGTGCCGATGGCCATGGCGTCGCGGGTGGAGAAGGCGTCGGGGATGCGCACGAGCCATTCGGGCTTCACACGCTGGCGCCGGGTGTACCCGCCAGACTGGGTCTCGGACAGACCCCAGCCGTTGACGACGACGCGGTCGCCCGGCTTCCAGTCGGGATTGCTGCTCTCGAGGACGGTCCCGGCGAGATCGGCTCCGGCGACCAGCGGGGTGCGTCGCGCCATCTTCTGCGGTCCCGCGACCACGAGACCATCCTTGTAGTTCAGCGAGGAGTACTCGACCTCGACGAGGACGTCGTGGTCGGGAAGGTCGGTGTCGGTCAGTTCGCGGAACTGTGCCACCTGGCCGTCGTCGGTGTCGTCGACGACCAGGGCACGGAAGGAGGACTGCTGTGTCATGGATCCGATCCTGACAGGCCGTCCTCCTCCCTGCAGCCTAAAGAGGTCAGGCCGCGTGGGCGCGGAACCGTCGCAGTCGCAGGCTGTTGGAGACCACGAAGACCGACGAGAACGCCATCGCGGCACCGGCGAGCATCGGGTTCAGCAGGCCCGCGGCCGCCAGCGGCAGTGCCGCGACGTTGTATGCGAACGCCCAGAACAGGTTGCCCTTGATCGTCGTCAGCGTCCGGCGCGACAACCGGATGGCGTCGACCGCGACCATGAGGTCGCCGCGGACCAACGTCAGGTCGCTCGCCTCGATCGCGACGTCGGTGCCCGTGCCCATCGCCAGGCCCAGGTCGGCGCGGGCGAGCGCCGCGGCGTCGTTGACACCGTCGCCGACCATCGCGACCACCGCGCCTTCGCGCTGGAGTCGCTCGACCACGTCGACCTTGTCGGTGGGCAGCACGTCGGCGATCACGTCGGCCTCGTCGATGCCGACCTCGGCCGCCACGGTGTGCGCGACGGCGGCGTTGTCGCCGGTGAGCAGGATCGGACGCAGGCCGAGTTCCCGCATTTCGGCGACGGCCTTCGCGGAGGTCGGCTTGACTGCGTCCGCCACGACGACGATGCCGCGGGCCTTTCCGTTCCAGCCGACGGCGATGGCCGTGCCACCGGACTTCTGGGCCTGCTCGAACGCCTGCTGCAGCTTCTCGGAGAGGTGCTGCGACCAGTCGGCCAGCAGCTTCGGGCGTCCCACCAGCACCGCGCGGCTGGTGTCGCCCTCGACGAGCACTCCCTGGACACCGAGACCCTCGACGTTCGTGAAGTCCTCGACCTGGGGCAGGCCGCCGAACCTGTCCGCAGCAGCATCGCTGACGGCACGTGCGATCGGGTGTTCCGACGCCGACTCGAGTGCCCCGGCGTACCGCAGCACCTCGTCGGCGTTCTCACCGTCGTCGGCGACGACCTCGCGCAGGGTCATCCGGCCGGTGGTGACCGTGCCGGTCTTGTCGAGAACCACGGTGTCGACCGAGCGGGTCGATTCGAGGACCTCGGGGCCCTTGATGAGGATGCCGAGCTGAGCGCCGCGACCGGTACCGACCATCAGCGCGGTCGGGGTGGCCAGGCCGAGGGCGCAGGGGCAGGCGATGATCAGCACGGCGACCGCCGCGGTGAAGGCCGCCGCGGGCCCGTTGCCGGTGCCGAGCCAGAAACCGAGGGTGCCGGCCGCGATCAGCAGGACGATCGGCACGAAGATGCCGGAGATCCGGTCGGCCAGACGCTGCACCTGGGCCTTGCCGTTCTGGGCGTCCTCCACCAGCTTCGCCATCTGCGCGAGCTGGGTGTCGGAGCCCACGCGGGTCGCGCGCACCACAAGTCGTCCACCGACGTCGACCGTTCCGCCGACGACACTGTCGCCCACACCGACCTCGACGGGAACCGATTCACCGGTCAGCATCGACGCGTCGACCGCCGACGTGCCCCGTTCGATCACACCGTCGGTGGCGATCTTCTCGCCCGGGCGCACGACGAACAGATCTCCGACCGCCAACTGCTCCAACGGAATTCGGGTCTCGGTGGTCCCGTCCGGTCCGAGGACCGCGACGTCCTTGGCTCCGAGTTCGAGCAGGGCACGCAAGGCGGCGCCGGCACGTCGCTTCGACCGTTGCTCGAAGTAGCGCCCGGCGAGGATGAACGTCGTGACACCGGCCGCGGCCTCGAGATAGATGTTGCCGCTGCCGTCGCCCCGCGCGATGGTGAACTCGAACGGGTGGACCATCCCCGGTTCACCCGCCGTTCCCCAGAACAGGGCGTAGACCGACCACCCTAGGGCGGCAAGGGTTCCCAGCGACACGAGCGTGTCCATGGTGGACGTGCCATGACGCAGGTTGATCCACGCCGCCCGGTGGAAGGGCCAGGCACCCCACACCACGACCGGCGCGGCGAGGGTGAGCGAAAGCCACTGCCAGTTGGTGAACTGCAGGGCCGGGATCATCGCCATCGCGATCACCGGCACCGTCAGGATCGCCGAAACGACGAGCCTGTGACGAAGCGGCGCAACGGGATCGGATTCGGGCACGTCACCGGTCCGGCCGGTCGCCTGCGCGGACGGCGGCGGCAGTGCGGCGCCGTAGCCGGCCTGCTCGACGACCGTGACGAGATCCTCGGGTGTCACGTCGTCGGGGTAGCTGACCTTCGCCTTCTCCGTGGCGTAGTTGACGGTCGCGGTGACGCCGTCGAGCTTGTTGAGCTTGCGCTCGATGCGATTGGCGCAGGATGCGCAGGTCATGCCGGTGATGGCGAGCTCGATCGATTCGGCGGCGACCGGCTGACTCTGCGTGGTCATGTGCGTCTCCTCGGAAGAATGGGCCGTCAGCGGCCGGAATGGCTGTGGTCACCGTGTGGGCCGGACCCCGGCTGCACCTCGCCGGTGCCTCCGGCGGTGAGGGTGAAGGCCGCGGTGCGAACCACTCCGTCGTGCTGGAAGTCGAGATAGAGGTGATAGGTGCCGGCACTCGGGACGGAGGTGTGGAAGACGACCTCGGGACCGGGTCGTGTGGTGCCGTCGCCGGGTGTCCCGTCCGGGTGGACGTGCAGATAGGCGAGGTCGCCGCCGCGCAGTGCCACCAGGTGTCCGTAGGCACCGAGATAGGGCTGCAGGTCGGTGAGCGGCCGTCCGTCCTTGCTCACCGTGAGGGTGAGCATCGCGTCGCTGCCCGACGACAGGTCGCCGTCGAGGGTGACCTCGTAGTCGTCGACGGTTGCGGTGCGGTTGTCGGCCTGCGGTGCGGCAGGAACGAATTCGCCTGCCACCGCGAGGTCGGTGCCCAACGTGAGCGGCTCTCCCCCGGTGGGTGTGAAGTCGGTGAAGACCCGCCACGTGCCGGGCGTGAGGTCGACGTCGACGGACCAGATGCCGGTGTTCTCGTCGAGCACGGGATGGACGTGCTGGAATCCGGTGAAGTCGCGGCGCACGGCGATCAGGTGCAGCTCTTTGTCGTGGGTGACGTCGAAGTCGGTCACCGGCGCGCCGCCGGGACCGTTGATCGCGAATGTCAGGTTCCTGTCCTCGCCCGACTCGAGGTCGGTCTCGGCGAGTGCGAGGGCATAACCGCTCCGGTACGTCATCAGACCTCCCGGGATCTCCTCCACAGCAGGTGTTTCGGCGGCGCTGCCGGTGACGGTGCCATTACCGTGACCGGCGTCGTGGGCGCTCGCGGTCGGATCCTCGGTCTGCTCTTCCACCGGGCCGACGGCCGCGCCGACGAGCAACGCGATACCGAAGACAGCGGCTACGGCGGTGACGAAGCCGGTGAGCTTGGCCGGGGTGTTCATGCGAGGCTGTAGCCGGCCTCCTCGACGGCGGCCGCGACGGCGGCATCGTCGAGGGACTCGGCGCTCGTGACGGTGACGGCACCGGTGGCCAGATCGACCGCGACGTTCTCGACGCCCGGGATCTCCTGGACCTCTTCGGTGACCGACGCGACGCAGTGCTCGCAGGTCATGCCGGTGACGGTGTAGGTGCTGGTCCGGCTCATGGAAACTCCTCGGATACGGGTCTGGACGATCAGGAACGGACGAGTCGCGCGATGGCGTCGCCGGCTTCCTTCAACTTGAGGTCGGCCTCGTCGCCGCCGGCGCGCACGGCACCGGCCACGCAGTGCGCCATGTGCTCGTCGAGCAGACCGAGCGCGACGGCCTCGAGTGCCTTCTTCATCGCCGCGATCTGCGTGAGGATGTCGATGCAGTACTTCTCTTCCTCGACCATCCGCTGCAGGCCGCGGGCCTGCCCCTCGATGCGACGCAGTCGCTTGAGGTAGTCGGCCTTGGTGTTGTTGGCGATATAGCTGTGCTGATGCGCGTCGTCGTGTGCGACGGCATCGGTGTGCACGGTCTCGCTCGGGGTATTCGGCATCGGAATCGTCCTTGTCGCGTCGGTCGTCCTGCCAGATACCATACCCCCCTAGGGTATGCGCGGCAACCAACAGACTGCGCAGGCTATTTGCGCAGGTAGAGGCGCATGACATCGTGATGGCTGCAAGAGTGCCCATCATCCCTCGAAAATGCGGGGCCGCTCCGAAGAGGTTCCGTAGCCGGTGGACGACATGCCCGAGCGCCTCACGAGGCGATCGAGCGCCTCGTAGCCGATTCGTCGCGGGACGTCACGGCACGTGCATCATCTTCCCGGCGAGGGTGAACAGCCGGCGGGAGAGCCGGATGACAGGGATACCCAGTGGGATCAGCAGGATCGTCACGCACAACACCGCACCCAGGAGCATCACCACGGCGGCGACGATCCCCAGAACGGTGCCGAGCAGGGCGGTGAGAAGTCCGAGCACGACATTCAGTAGGCCACTCAGAGCACGCATGACGACCTCCTACCCCCACCTCCCAATATGCGCCGGCCGCGGGCGTTCACTTCCTCCAGAACAGGTGATGCACCACCCCACTCGCGCTCGGCACGACCTCGAGGTGGAAACGGTCCCGTAGCTCGTCCGGGGATTCCCAGAGCTTCAGACCGGTGCCGTACCGCACCGGCGACACCACGACGTGCATGGTGTCGACCAGATCTGCGTCGAGGAACTCGCGGATGATGGAGACGCCGCCTCCGAGGCGAACGTCCTTGCCCTGCGCCGCGACGCGGGCCTGTTCGAGCACCGCAGCCGGTTCGCCGTTCACGAAGTGGAAGGTGGTGTCGGAGAGGGTGAAGGACGGACGTTCGTGATGGGTCAGCACGAACACCGGGGTGTGGAACGGCGGCTCGTCACCCCACCAGCCCTGCCACTCGTGGTCCTCCCACGCACCGCGCTGAGGACCGAACTTGTTGCGTCCCATGATCTCCGCACCGATACTGCAGGAGAAGTCCCGGATGAAGTAGTCGTCGAGCCCGCGGCTCCCGCCGGGTTCGGTGCGCAGGTGCCAACTCGCCGTGGCGCCGGCCCACTCGAACATCGGACCCGGATCCAGACCGAAGGGACTCTCGAAGCTCTGGTCCTCCCTCGCGCCGATACCGTCGCTCGACACCGAAAAGTTCTGTACTCGCAGCAACTGGGCCACTCTCTTCTCCTCACATCCCGATCGATCGGTACGAAGAGGAAGACCCCGGGGACCACGCGAAGTCATCGGCCGCTACCCGGATCACGGGGACGGTTCCGGCGCCGTCCGGGCGAGGAGCACGAGAGCGACTGCACCGACCGCAGTGACGACCAGGGCGACCGGGGCCAGACGGTCGACACCGGAACCGACCACCACGCCCCCGAGAGCGGCACCGGCGGCGACACCGAGGTTGAAGGTCGCGACCACGACCCCGCCGGCGGTCGTGCGAAATCGCGCGGATGCCAGTCGGAGGACCCGGACCTGCATCGCGGGCGGGAACACCCCGGAGACGAGTCCCCACAGCACGATTACGAGTACGAACAACACCGGCACGGTCGGCGCGACAGCCACGATGACGAACGCCATGAGCAGGACGAGGACCGTGGCGGGAACGGTTGCTCTCGGCCAGCGATCCGACAGCCATCCCGAGACGGTGACACCGACAGCGCCGGCCGCTCCGAACACCGCCAGGACGATCGCCAGCGATCCGGATCCGAACCGGGCCGCGTCGGTGACGATCATCGAGATGTAGGTGAACACCATGAAATGTCCCAGGAGCACCAGTGTTCCTGCCAGGGCCGTGCCCGTCGACGAGATCGCGCTGCGGTCCCAGCCCGAGCCCGAGGTGCGCTCGTCCGCCCCGAAGCTCCCATCACTCCCGGTGGTCCTCCCGGGGTCGGTGAGGATCAGTGCCAGGGCGATCGCGGTGACGGCCAGGACCGCCGATGCCCCACCGAAGACGCCGCGCCAGCCCACGACGTCGACCAGTGCCGCTCCGATCGGAATACCCACCAGTCCCGCGACGGCCGGACCCGCGAGCACGATCGCCAAGGCTCTCCCGATCCGGTCGGGGTGCACGATCTCGGAGACGTACACGACGATCACCGCCCAGAACACACCGTGCGCGGCCGCGGAGGCGATCCGGCCGGCGAGGGTGATCTCGAAGGTGGGGGCGAGCGATGTCGCCAGCACCGCGGCCGCCACCACGGTGAGCGCGGTTGGGAGCAACCGGGTGCGGCGGACGTTCCGCGTGACCCGGACGAGCGGCATGCTGGTCACGGCGATCGTGAGCGCCCACGCGGTGACCAGACCTCCCACGACGGCAGGTTCGACGCCCAGGCCACGTCCGATCTGCGGAAGGAGTCCGGACGGGAGCATCTCCACGGTCACCGTCGCGAAGGTCGAGAAGGACAGGGCGATCAGCGTCGCCCAGGGAAGTGCGTGATCGGTCGAAGATGCGTTCGACATCGTCGTCGCCGTGGGAATTCTCGCCGGTTCACGTGCGTCGGTATCGGTCATGGCACCATGCTGAACGTTGACATCGGTGTCAAGGTCAAGCCCGAAACGGGGAGAGTCATGCGAATCGGCGAGCTGTCCCGGCGAACCGGCCTCAGCACCCGGATGCTGCGGTACTACGAACAGGAAGGCCTGATCCATCCGAAGCGGGGTGCGAACGGTTACCGCGACTACACCGACCATGACGTCGCACGCGCGAAACTGATCCGCGACCTCGTCACCTCGGGCGTACCCACACGCTTGGTCGCGATCGTCCTCGAGCAGCGCGATGACCGGGAAGGCACGTGGACGAGCAAGTGCGACAGGGATTTCGCCGCTCGTCTCGTCGACGAGATCGAGGATCTCGACGGCCGGATCGCCTGCCTGACGCGTAGTCGTGATGCCCTCGGCGAGTTGCTGCGCCTCACCCTGGCGCAGGTGGGGTCACGCGAGGCGAGCGTCTGAACGCGGGGTCTTTCCGAGGTTCGACGACAGCCGTCCGGCCCGCTGACACCGCGCGTGCCGACTGGTATTTTCGGGTCCAGTGATCAGCACCGTGTATCCGTGAGACAGATGTCCCGCGCCATCCGCGAACCGCGCCTGCAGGCGGCGGGGATTCCGTGTGCCCCGAGAGGGAACCCGCGTCAGGGTTTCCCGGTCCCGTGGTGCATCGGAATCGACTCTCGGAGTTCACATGTTCACCCCATCGCTTCACTCGTCCCCGTCGCCGACCGTTCATCGATCCGACCTCCGGGGCGACTGCAGCCGTTGCTTCGCACTGTGTTGTACGGCTTTCGGTTTCACGAGGTCTTCGGATTTCGCCGAGGACAAGCCCGCTGGGTCGCCGTGCCGGCACCTCGATGCGTCCTTCGCGTGCACCATCCATGACACGTTGCCGTCCCGCGGTTTCCGCGGGTGCACGGTCTTCGACTGTTTCGGTGCGGGACAGGCGGTCTCCCAGTGGTTGTTCGCCGGCGCGAGTTGGCGGGACCGACCCGACACCCGTGACCGGATGTTCTCGGCGTTCGCCGTCGTGAAAGAACTGCACGAGATGATGTGGCATCTGCTCGAAGCCCAGCAACGCACCTACGATCCGGAACTCGCGGACGACGCGCGGGAGCTCGTCGCCTCCCTTGCCTCCCTGACCCGAAGGAGCGTGGACGAACTCGAGTCCCTCGAGATCGACGGGATACGCGCATCCGTTCGACCGGTCCTGCTGGAGGTCAGTGCGGAGGTGCGGGCTTCGTACTTCGCGGACGACGGACAAATGAATCCGGATCTGGTCCCGGGCGCCGATCTCGTCGGCACCGACCTGCGCGGCCGCCGGTTGTGCGGCGCCGACCTGCGGAATGCACTGCTCATCGGCGCCGACCTCCGAGGATGCGACCTCGCGGGAGCGGACCTGCTCGGCGCGGACCTCCGCGGCGCGCGGGTGGAGGACGCCGATCTGTCCCTCGCTCTGTATCTCACGGGCCCGCAACTCGCCGCCGCGCACGGCAATCGACGCACCCGGGTGCCCGCGGGCGTGCCGATACCGCGGAGTTGGTCGGGTGAGTAGCCGGATCGGGACGGGCGCGGCACCATGAACCACATGCCCGTCTCCGAACTGCTCCGTCTCGGCACCGCGCGACCGATCATCCGTTGGGGAACTCCCGTCCTCCACACACCGACCCGGGCGGTCACCGATTTCGGTGCCGAGTTCCAGGAACTTCTCGCTGACATGTTCGCGACGAACACCGCTGCGGAGGGAGCCGGTCTGGCCGCTCCGCAGATCGGTGTCGACCTCGCCGTGTTCGTCTACGACTGCACGGACGAGACCGGGGCCCGCCGCACAGGTGTCGTCTGCAATCCGACGGTCGAACTTCCGGAGGGGCCGGATCGGCGCCTCGTCGAATACGGGGAAGGATGTCTCTCCCTCCCCGGTGCCTACGCCGAGGTTGCCCGACCGGAGTTCTCGACGTGCCGAGGACAGGATCAATACGGCGACCCGATCGAGATCACCGCGGGTGGAACTCTCGGCCGGTGCTTCCAGCACGAGACCGACCACATTCACGGCATCGTGTTCGGCGACCGGCTCTCGGCGCGCAGGCGCAAGCAACTCCACCGCGACCACGAGGCGGTTGCCGAACGATACCGGAGCGACTGGCCGGCCTAGAAGAACGAGAACGAGAAGGACGTGTCGTCTTAGCCGATCAGACCCATAGCCGGAATGGCACCAACTCCCCGAGATTTATATGACCACCGAAGTGCGACGCCATTCAATGTGGTGATACAAAGACCACTCGCACCACTGAGGTAATAATTATAAACTCGCCGCTGGTACTATACCGAGCCCTTCGCGAAATTTATTAGAATCAAACGAGTTCGACAATTCGTCCACACCAACACCCGCGTCACATAGAAAAGTTGCAAGTTGATCGCCATTCATTGATATCATTCCAGACTTGTCGAGCAGTCGTTCGGCACCCGAGGTGAAACTTCCAGTCGTAAAAAGGAGTTGCAAGGTCGCGTCGAACGGCCGGAGGTGAAGGCCTTCCCATGTATGGATCGCGCCGCCTGTTCGAGCCAATTCTACGGACCCAACGAGTTCTCTGACATGAGCAGTCTGAATACGATTCTTAGGGTAGTGCTTTGCCTGCCCGAGCAGCCAGATGTTGACACGCCCATCGATACCCCCCAAGGGTGAGCTAGAGTCCAGCCTACCTCTAAGATGAAGTCGACCATAAAAGTCGATCCCACCGTCATCTCGAATAGGTGAGGTCTTGGGTTCCGAGCAGCCCATTAATTCCAGCACTCTGGTACACACTAACTCAAATTCAGAGGGAGTAAGGCTAACCAGCGCTTCCTTTGCGGACTTTATATGAATGCGGTTTGCTCTGACCCTTCGCTCTTCATCCGATAGAGTCGGGTCACGGAAGGACGATCCTCTCACGTACTCATCTTCAGATCCATAAAGTTCACAGCTCCACACAAGCCCGTCTCGCTCCGCTTCGGCCTGCCTACTAAGAAGCAGTTCCTTCACGGATTGCAAGACAGTCTCAGCAGTTTCGAATGCTTGATCGTAAGAATCGATAATATTGTGGTACACAAGAATATCGGCTACAACATCATGCAGCAAACCGGGCGGATCGTCAGCCTTTATTGAAGTGCACATGAGCCCGACGATGTGGTCCGCGCTAAGCTTCTTCGTCGGCATCGTCCTTCTCACTTGACAGGGCATTAGCCTTGATAATCCATGATGCTTTACGCTTAATTGCGTCCAATATAGCCAGAGAATCCGCGTCCAGCGCCTCAATCGTGTCGGACCCCATCTCATTCAGCGATGCAAGGGCAGATTTCACGTTAGGAAGCCACCGCGCAGCTTTAGCATCCGCACGTACGACAGCGAGCGCGTCACTAAAGCTCTGATCGTCGTCCTTGAGCGCAACTAGCGCGTCTTCATTATCGAGAATGAGCTTCAGCTCACGAATTTCTGTATAGCTTCGAATTTTGGGGGAGCCTTCGTCTGATACAAGCCAGCTATAGAATAGCTCCCTGTTTTCTTCATGCGTAAACTCTCTGTCCGATGCAGACCAACCAAGCCATTCTCGAACCGCAGGTTGGCCAACCGCCTCATGGAAAAGCGGGTACATCTCGGGACTTACTCTGTCCCCGTAGTCTTCGTCGACAATCATCTGACTTAACGCCGAAAACGCTCGATGCCGACGGTTTACCTCATTTACCGTGAGACCCAATCGGGAGGCAACTTCACGTGGAGTTAGTTTGGCCTGCTCCACAAGTTGATAAACAAGCAAAGCACTCTGGTAACCACCCCACTCTTTAGGGCCTCCAACATGCCGAATACCCATGATGGCCATCAGATCGTCATCGGATGCGTCATTCGCGACAAGCACAGGTACATTGGCGAATGTTTCGGTCACTGTCCGAGGAAAATCAACACCGCCGGCGTGTTCTTGCTCCAACAGTTTCAACGCTGTCGTGCGGCGATTTCCCTCGATTACCACGTACTGCTCGGATTCGGAATCAGGCCCATCGGCCGTTTGCACTGCACGCACAACGATTCTTTCCACCGGCACGAATCCGTTCTCAGCGATTGATCGCTTTAGCTCCGTGACACCATCGGAACGTATCCGCTCGAGCGCCGCCGACTGGACTTTGCCTTCGGCGAACCGAGATTCGGCGATCGATCCGTCTCTGCCGGGCTCACGAAAACGGAAGTTATTTGGGTCAAGTAGCAATTTTTGCAGCGGAACGAGCTTGGGTTCGTAAGTGACCATGACGCGATCCTATATGTCAGTTTCAAGGGCGGATACGTCTTCCTGAATCCGTACGTATAACCGCCGTATCTTCTACGTTTCATTCCCTGGCCTCCCCTCGACTTGGTGGATGCGGGCGTACCAGAGGAACCGGTCGAGCGGCCTAGGAGAGTTGCCCGTCACGTAGGTGAAGGGCTCCTCGGGTTAAGAGAGACAACACCGATCGAAGACTGACCACTTGGGCTCGTCATCCATAACGCACCCGATCACCGCGGTGGTCCCGGAGTCCTCGGCTTGGATGCCGACCAACAACCAAGATCGGACTTCAAAGAAGGCCAGATGTAAAAAACGAGGCCACGATCTCCGAAGAGTTCGTGGCCTCGTCCGTCGCAGTTCGTGGAACTGCACACTGTGGGCGAAGGGGGACTTGAACCCCCACGTCCCGAAGGACACTGGCACCTGAAGCCAGCGCGTCTGCCATTCCGCCACTCGCCCGAGCAACGCCGAAAACAGTAACACACACCGGAGCCGAACAACTATTCGCCTGGTCAGAGGGCCGCGAACACTTCCGGCTCGATCGCCGAGCACATCCGGGCGAGACGTGCCGCATACCGCAGGGTCGAATCCGGGGAAAAGTGGATACCATGCAGTGACGAGATCTGCATTGCGACACGCTGAGTACGGAAAGGGGGTCGCCATGGGCATCGCCCAGCGCTTCGAGCGCAAACTCCAGGCCGCGATCGGCGACGCTTTCGCCCGCGTGTTCGGCGGCGGCGTCGTGCCCCAGGAAGTCGAGGCGGCGCTGCAGCAGGAGGCAACGGACGGCGTCCGACAGCTCGATCGGGGCCACATGCTCGCCCCCAATCACTACGTCATCACGATCAGCGAAACCGATCACGACGCCCTCGCAGCGGATCGGGACTTGACTGTGAAGGCATTCTCCCGTCACCTTGAGGACTTCATCCGAGAACAGGGATGGCAGACATACGGTGAGATCCAAGTCGTCTTCGAGTCGTCGTCGGCACTGCACACCGGGCAGTTCCGGACTCGCGGCTCGGTAGATCCCGATGCGGGGCGCTCAGCGACGCGTGCTCCGTCACCGCGGAACCCGCAGAACCGCCCACCCGTGACCTCTGAACCAGGAGCTGGCCCAATGACGCAGAACCCCGGCTACGACCCCAGCCGTGACCCCGCCGAGGCGGAACCGCAGTACGCACGCAACGGTCACGCGCACGTCGGCCAGGAGCAGCGCTACAACCAGGGCTACGGCAACGCCGGCTACGACCAGGCTCCCGGCGGTTACGACCAGCAGGGCGGTTACGACCAGCAGGCGTACGGCCAGGCCTACAGCGAGCAGGCCTACCAGCAGGGCGGCTACGACCAGGGTGGCTACGACCAGCAGGCCTACGGCGCTCGAGGCGCCCAACCGCAGGCGTACGGCCAGGACTACCCGCAGCAGGGCGGGTACGACCAGCAGGCGTACGGCCAGCAGGGTTACGCACAGCCCGGTTACGACCAGGCCTACCAGGACCAGGGCTACCAGCAGGGCGGCTACGACCAGCAGGCCTACGGCCAGCAGAGCTACGCACAGCCGGGTTACGACCAGCAGTATGGCGCGCAGCAGGGCGGTTACGACCAGGGCTACGCCGCCGCGGCCCCCGGCTACGACCAGGGTTACCAGCAGGCCGGCTACCAGTCCCCCGCCGCCGGTCGGGTGCTGACCGCGACGCTCCAGCTCGAGGACGGCAGCGGCCGCTACTACCAGCTCCGCGAGGGCAGCAACATCATCGGCCGCGGCCAGGACGCACAGTTCCGCTTGCCCGACACCGGCGTCTCGCGTCGCCACATCGACATCCGCTGGGACGGTCAGGTCGCGATGCTCTCCGATCTCGGGTCGACGAACGGCACGACGGTCAACGGCGCCTCGGTGCAGGACTGGCAGCTCGCCGATGGTGACGTGATTCGCGCCGGGCACTCCGAAATCCTCGTGCGCATCCTCTGATCAGCCGGTATCGAAGGACCCACCGGACCCGTTCATACCGTCCGACGCGTGTGACAGCGCGTCGGACGCTGCATGGAGTCGTCCGGTGTCCGTATTGTGAGTGACCGCACGACCTGGAACACGACCGGTCGACTACCCCGAAGGAGGATGCACCGTGCAGGGGCTGATTCTGCAGCTGACCCGAGCGGGATTCCTCCTCCTGCTGTGGTTGTTCGTATGGGCGGTGTTGCGCACGCTCCGGTCCGACATCTACGCCGGTGCCGCGCGACCGCTCCCGCGTTACTCGCCCAAGCAGTCGGTGCTGCCGACGCTGAGCCGTAACAAGACCGCCAAGTACCTGGTGGTCACGCAGGGCGCGCTGGCCGGCACGAGGATCACGCTCGGCACCCAGCCGGTTCTCATCGGCCGTGCCGACGACTCCACACTCGTGCTGACCGACGACTACGCATCCACGCGCCACGCACGCCTGTCGCCACGAGGTTCCGACTGGTACGTCGAAGACCTGGGGTCGACGAACGGCACGTATCTCGACCGCGCGAAGGTCACCACCGCTGTCCGTGTCCCGCTCGGAACCCCGGTCCGGGTGGGCAAGACCGTGATCGAGCTCCGCCCGTGACCCTCGTACTCCGATATGCCGCCCGCAGCGATCGCGGCCTCGTGCGCTCCAACAACGAGGACTCCGTCTACGCCGGTGCCCGCCTGCTCGCCCTCGCCGACGGCATGGGCGGCCACGCGGCCGGTGAGGTCGCCTCACAGCTGATGATCGCGGCGCTCGCCCACCTCGACGACGACGAGCCGGGCGGCGACCTCCTCGGTAAGCTCGCCGCGGCCGTCCGCGAAGGCAACGCCTCCATCGCCGACCAGGTCGAGGAAGAGCCCGAACTCGACGGCATGGGCACGACGCTCACGGCCATCCTCTTCGCAGGCAGCAAACTCGGACTCGCCCACATCGGCGATTCCCGCGCCTATCTGCTGCGCGACGACCAGCTCACCCAGATCACCCGCGACGACACCTTCGTGCAGTCGCTCGTGGACGAGGGCCGCATCACCCCCGAGCAGGCGCACACGCACCCGCAGCGGTCGTTGATCATGCGCGCCCTGACGGGCAGCGAGGTCGAACCGACCCTCACCGTGCGCGAGGCCCGCGCCGGCGACCGCTACCTCGTGTGCTCCGACGGTCTGTCCGACGTCGTCAGCGACGAGACGATCGCCGACACCATGCGGCAGGGCACGCACGACGAGTGCGCCGACCGGCTCATCGAGCTGGCGCTGCGCAGCGGCGGCCCCGACAACGTCACCGTGGTCGTCGCCGACGTGATCGATCTCGACTACGGCCAGTCGCATCCCATCGTCGCCGGAGCGGCATCCGCGGACGACGACGAGGACACTCCCCCGCCGAACACCGCAGCGGGTCGCGCCGCCGCAATGCGGCCACCGCGCGCCACCCCGAAGCGGGTCATCAACAAGGCCCCGGAACCGGCGCCGAAGAAGAAGCGCAGCCGCCTGTGGTGGCCGGTCGCCGCCGTCGTGATCATCGCGGTGCTGGTCGGTGGCCTGTTCGTCGGCCGCCAGCTGATCCGCAACAACTACTACGTCGGCGCCGACGACGGTCGCGTGACCGTGCTGCGCGGTATCCCCGGCGACGTCTTCGGTTACTCGCTGCAGGAGGCCGCGCGCGTCGGGTGCGTCACCGACGAGGGCGACCTCACGCTCGTCGATCCGAACAGCGCGTCGTGCCGGGTCATGCTCGTCGACGACCTGTGGCCCGCCGCTCGCGAGCAGGTCCGTGCCGGGCTTCCGTCGGGGTCGCTCGACGACACCCGCGAGCAGATGCAGCGGCTCGCCGAACTGGACCTGCTGCCGGTGTGCACCCCGGAGGAACCCGAGCCCGCTCCCGCACCGGCCCCCGGCCCGGGAGAGCCGACGCCGACGCCCGGACCGAACGGCACCCCGCCCACCGAGACACCCACGGTGCAGCCGCCGGCGTCCGGTGAGCCGCAGCCGGGCCAACCGGCACCGGCCTCCCAGCCCGGCGAACTGCTTCCCGGCGAGCCGACTCCCGGCGAACCCGCTCCGAACACGGAGCCGGCTCCCGAGCCCGCGCCCCAGATCCCCGGTCAGAACTGCAGGGTGGGCGCCTGATGTCGGTGTCCCATGGTGTGGGGGACTTCCCGAGCCCTCCGGGAGGTTTCGCCCCGGCGCCCGTCCAGTCGACCCGGCGCAACACCGAACTGGCCCTGATCGTCGCGGCCATCGGTGTCACGACGGTGTCGCTCATGCTCGTCGAGGTCTCGATGGAGCAGGCGCTGACCCTCGACCTGCTCAAGTACGGGGTGACCTTCGCTGCGCTGTTCCTCGCCGCGCACCTCGCGGTCCGGCGCTTCGCGAAGTACGCCGATCCCCTGCTGTTGCCGATCGTCGCGCTGCTCAACGGTCTCGGACTCGTGCTCATCCACCGGCTCGACCTGTCCGATCAGGAGAACGCCCGTTACATGGGCCTGCCGCCGCCGTCGCCCGATGCGACGCAGCAGGTGCTGTGGACGGCGCTCGGCATCGCGCTGTTCATCGTCGTGCTCGTGTTCCTGCACGACTACCGTCTGCTCGCGCGGTTCAGCTACACGCTCGGTCTCATCGGCCTGATCGCACTCGCGATCCCGGCCCTGCTGCCGAGCAGGTTCTCCGAGGTCAACGGCGCCAAGATCTGGATCCGGCTGCCCGGTTTCAGCATCCAGCCCGGCGAGTTCGCGAAGATCCTGCTGATCATCTTCTTCGCATCGGTCCTGGTGGCGAAGCGCGACCTGTTCACCACCGCAGGCAAGCACTTCCTGGGGATGGACTTCCCCCGCGCCCGCGATCTCGGCCCGATCCTGGCGGCCTGGATCATCTCGATCGGTGTGATGGTCTTCGAGAAGGACCTCGGCACGTCGCTGCTGCTGTTCACCACCGTGCTGGTGATGCTCTACATCGCGACCGAACGTGTCGGCTGGCTGATCATCGGATTCTCGTTGCTCGCCGTCGGCTTCTACGCGGCGTACCAGATGTTCGGTCACGTGCGGGTGCGCGTGGAGACCTGGCTCGATCCGCTCGCCGACTACAACAACACCGGCTACCAGATCTCCCAGTCGCTGTTCGGTCTCGCGACCGGCGGAGTCGCCGGCACCGGCCTGGGCAGCGGACGGCCGGGGCAGGTGCCGTTCGCGAAGACCGACTTCATCGTCGCCGCGATCGGTGAGGAACTCGGCCTGATCGGCCTGGCCGCCATCCTGCTGTTGTTCCTGATCCTCGTCGTCCGCGGCATGCGCACGGCGCTGGCGGTGCGCGACAGCTTCGGCAAGCTGCTCGCCGCCGGCCTGTCGTTCACCCTCGCCGTCCAACTGTTCGTGGTGGTCGGCGGTGTCACGAAGTTGATCCCCCTGACCGGCCTGACCACACCGTTCGTGTCCTACGGTGGTTCGTCGCTGCTCGCAAACTATCTGCTCCTGGCTCTGTTGATGAAGATCTCGCACGCTGCCCGCCAACCCGCGATCCCCCGTAAGAAAGCGCCCACGCCGATCGCCGAGGCCAAGACGGAAATGATGGGGCGCGAATGAACGGTCCGCTCCGCAAGGTCGCGATGGCCGTGATGTTCATGGTCGTCGCGCTGCTCGCAAACGCCACCTACGTGCAGGTCATCAAGGCCGACGATCTCCGTACCGATCCGCGCAACTCGCGTGTGCTGATCGACGAGTACTCCCGTCAGCGCGGACAGATCGTCGCGGCCGGTCAGGCTCTCGCGGTGTCGGTGCCCACCGACAGCCGCTACAAGTACCTGCGCGAATACCCGGCGCCGCCGACCCAGCCGATGAGCCCGCTGGCCTACGCGCCGGTGACCGGCTTCTACTCGATGCAATACGGCAGCACCGGACTCGAACGGTCCGAGGATTCGCTGCTCAACGGTTCCGACAACCTGCTGTTCGGACGTCGACTGTTCGACCTGGTGTCGGGCCGCAACCCGCGCGGCGGAAACGTCGTGTCCACGATCGATCCGGTCGTTCAGCAGGTGGCCTACGACGAGCTGACCTCGAAGGGTTACACGGGCTCGGTGGTCGCGATCGAACCGAGCACCGGCAGGATCCTCGGGATGGTGAGCACGCCGAGTTACGACCCCAACCGGTTGTCGGGACACGACGGCGCCGCGACCTCGCAGGCCTGGGACGAGCTCAACGCCGATCCCGAGAAGCCGATGCTCAACCGCGCGATCTCCCAGACCTACCCTCCGGGCTCGACCTTCAAGGTCGTCGTGACGGCGGCCGCGCTCGAGAACGGCGTCACCCCCGACACGCAGTTCACCGCAGCGCCGCAGATCACCCTGCCCGACACCGCGACGACCCTCGAGAACTACGGCGGGGCCGCGTGCGGCGACGCATCGACGGTGACGCTGCGGGAGGCGTTCGCGCGGTCGTGCAACACGGCCTTCGTCGAGATGGGCATCGACGACGGACGCGAGGCCCTGGTCTCGCAGGCGGAGAAGCTCGGCATCGGCGAGACCCTCGACGTCCCGCTGCCCGTCGCGGCGAGCACCGTCGGCCCCATCCCGGACGGCGCGGCACTCGGCCAGTCGAGCATCGGCCAGCGGGATGTGGCCCTCACTCCGTTGCAGAACGCGTCGATCGCCGCGACCATCGCCAACGGCGGGGTGCGCATGAAGCCGTATCTCGTCGACCGTCGGCAGGGGCCCGACCTGACGGTGCTCGAGGAGACCAAGCCCGAATCGCTGGGCCAGGCGATCTCGCCGGAGGTCTCGGCGACCCTCACCGACCTGATGATCGGTGCCGAGAACAACGCCGGCGGTGGCGGTGCCATCCAGGGTGTGCAGATCGCGTCGAAGACGGGCACCGCGGAACACGGCAACGATCCGCGGAACACCCCGCCGCACACCTGGTACATCGCATTCGCACCTGCACAACAACCCCGCATCGCCGTCGCGGTGATCGTGGAGGACGGCGGCGACCGAGCTCTCGCCGCGACCGGCGGTTCGGTGGCCGCCCCGATCGGACGGGCCGTCATCTCGGCCGGATTACAGGGAGGCTGACATGGCTCTGAGCAGCGGCGCCATGATCGCCGACCGTTACCGTCTCCAGCGACTCATCGCGACCGGCGGAATGGGTCAGGTGTGGGAAGGACTCGACACCCGGCTCGACCGGCGGGTCGCGGTGAAGGTCCTCAAGGCCGAGTTGTCCGGCGACGAGGACTTCCTCGCCCGGTTCCGTTTCGAGGCCCGCACCACCGCCCAGCTCAACCATCCCGGCATCGCCGGGGTGTTCGACTACGGCGAGACCACCGACGCCGAGGGCCAGTCCATCGCCTATCTCGTGATGGAACTCGTACACGGCGAACCGCTCAACGCCGTCCTGTCGCGGCTCGGACGCCTGTCGCTGCCGCACGCGCTCGACATGCTCGAGCAGACCGGACGCGCCCTGCAGGCGGCCCACAACGCCGGCGTGGTGCACCGCGACGTCAAGCCCGGCAACATCCTCATCACCCCGACGGGCCAGGTGAAGATCACCGACTTCGGTATCGCGAAGGCAGTCGACGCCTCCCCGGTCACCCGCACCGGCATGGTGATGGGCACCGCACAGTACATCGCTCCCGAGCAGGCACTGGGTCAGGAGGCGACGTCCGCGAGCGACGTGTACTCGCTGGCCGTCGTCGGCTACGAGGTGCTGTCGGGACGCCGTCCGTTCCTCGGCGACAGCGTCGTGACCGTCGCGATGAAGCATGTCCAGGAGACCCCGGCGCCGCTGCCGACGGATCTTCCGCCCGAGGTGCGCGAACTCATCGAGATCGCGATGTCGAAGGACCCGGCCTACCGCTATTCGAACGGTGGCGAATTCGCCAACGCCGTCGCTGCGGTGCGGTCCGGACGGCCCGTGCCCCCGCCCGGCAACGTGCCGCCGGTGACCAGCGCCAACCGCGTGCTTCCGCCCGGCGTGCCCGGGACGGCCCACACTTCTTCGACCCGTGCCCTGCACCCGACGCAGTACGACCAGACGGCCTATTCGTCGGTTCCCCGCTCGGCTCAGCCGCCGACCGCCGGCCGTCCGCCGGTGGCAGGTCCGCCGACAACGGGAGTGCCCGCCGACGATGACGGACGACGGTCCCCGAGTCCCACAGCGCTGGCCTGGGCCGCAGGTGCGGCAGTGGTGCTCGCCCTCGTGACGCTGGGAATCGTGCTGTTGGGTGGCGACGACGAGGAGACCCCGCGCGCTCCGTCTCCGACGACGCAACTCACCACGACCCGCGCGACCACCACGACGACCCGTCCGCCGCTGACCACCACGACGACGTTCGTGCCGCTGCCGCCGCCCGTCGAGACGGAGACCTTCACGCCTCCTCCGACCACGACGACGACGCAGCCGCCGACGACCACGGTGGAGCCGACGACCGAGCCGACCACGACGCAACCGCCCACCACCACGACCGCCCCGACCACGACGACGACCACCACAGCGGAGGACACGGGTGGCGGCGACGGCGGCACGGGCGGCGCGGAGGGTAACGGCGACGACGAGACCGACCCCGAGGCCGCCGGTGGAGGGGACGATAATTCATCCGAAACCAGCAACGGTACGAACAACCAAGGAACGTCATGACCACACCCCGCAAGCTCTCCTCCCGCTACGAGCTGGGTGAGATCCTCGGCTTCGGCGGTATGTCCGAGGTGCACCTCGCGCGGGATCTGCGGCTCGGCCGGGATGTGGCCATCAAGGTGTTGCGCGCCGACCTCGCACGCGACCCCACGTTCTACCTGCGCTTTCGGCGCGAAGCGCAGAATGCCGCTGCGCTGAACCATCCGGCGATCGTCGCCGTCTACGACACCGGTGAGGCCGAGACCGAGGCCGGGCCGCTCCCGTACATCGTCATGGAGTACGTCGAGGGCGACACGCTGCGCGACATCGTGCGCGCCGACGGGCCGATGACCCCCAAGCGGGCGATGGAGATCATCGCCGACGTGTGCGCGGCCCTGGACTTCAGCCACCGCAACATGATCGTGCACCGCGACGTGAAGCCGGCCAACGTCATGATCAACAAGGCCGGCGCGGTGAAGGTCATGGACTTCGGCATCGCCCGGGCCATCTCCGACGCCGCGAGCCCGATGACGCAGACCGCCGCGGTGATCGGCACCGCACAGTACCTCTCCCCGGAGCAGGCGCGCGGTGAACAGGTCGACGCCCGGTCCGACGTGTACTCGGTGGGCTGCGTCCTGTTCGAGATCCTCACCGGCGAGCCCCCCTTCAAAGGCGACTCGCCCGTCGCGGTGGCCTACCAGCACGTGCGGGAGGATCCGCCGCTGCCGTCATCGGTGAATTCGTCGGTGCCGCCCGAGCTCGACTCGGTGATCCTCAAGGCGATGGCGAAGAACCCCGCGAACCGCTACCAGTCGGCCGCGGAGATGCGCAGCGACCTGATCCGCGTGCTGAGCGGGCAGCGTCCGAGTGCGCCGATGGTGATGACCGACGAGGACCGCACGACGCTGATCGACTCCGTCGACAACAACACGGGGCGGCACGGCCGCGTCGCGGCCGCCGGAGCCGCCGGGGCACCCGCCGAGGATTCCGGCGGCGGCTCAGTTCTCAAAAAGGTGCTGCTCGGCATCGCCGCGCTCGCCGTGGTCGGTATCGTCGGCGTCTTCCTGTGGTCGCTCGGACCCGGTTCGACGGCCGCCCAGGTCACGGTGCCCGACGTCCGCAACGTCTCCGCCGAGCTCGCCGAGAGCCAGCTGCAGAACGCCGGCTTCCGGGTCTCGATCCAGCAGAAGAGCGATCCGGTCGTCGCGAACGGCAACGTCATCAACACCCGTCCCGTGCCCGGGAGCCAGGCCGAGGAGGGTTCGACCGTCACCCTCGAGGTCTCGACAGGACCGGAACAGGTGCAGATCCCGCGGCTCGAAGGCATGACGCAGGAACGCGCAGCCCAGGAGCTGTCCGCCGCCGGTCTCCGGCTCGACCCGAACGTCGGACGTGCTCCGTCGAATGCCGACGACGAGGACCTCGTCGTCGACCAGAGCCCCGGTGCGGGAGCCAGCGTCGACCGCGACAGCCCCATCACCATCACTTTGGGATCCGGCCCCGAACTGGTGCGCGTCCCCAACGTCGTGGGCCAGACCGTCGAGGTGGCGAGCGACAACATCGAGGGTGCCGGTTTCGAGGTCGTCGTCGAGAACATCGACTCCAGCGAGACCGAGGGCACCGTCGTGTCGACGAGTCCGGCCGGTGGCGCCTCCACCGAACAGGGGTCGACGGTGACGGTGCGGGTGTCCAACGGCGACCG
The DNA here is from genome assembly GCF_059759155.1 of Rhodococcus sp. GQ147. Lineage (NCBI taxonomy): Bacteria > Bacillati > Actinomycetota > Actinomycetes > Mycobacteriales > Nocardiaceae > Rhodococcus > Rhodococcus sp. GQ147. The sequence continues at coordinate 1,093 of NZ_JCAXDU010000007.1, read as the reverse complement.
CATCGAGATGCCCGTCGTCACCAACCGGTCGGTGTCGGATGCACTCGCCGCTCTGCGCGGCGCCGGCTGGACGGGCAACGCCTCTCAGCTCCAGCAGACGCGTGAGGCCACACTCGATGTCGATCTCGTCGGCACCGTGATCACGCAGGCCCAGCCGCCGGGTTCGGAGATCTCGAAAAACCAGCCCCTCACCGTGGGCGTCGGTGTGCTCGGCATCCGCTGAACGAGCTTTCGACGAAAGGCGCCGATCCTCGAAGGACCGGCGCCTTTCTCGTCGGAAATGGGGTGCGTCAGGCGGCTCCGCCGTCGAGCGCGCGTGCCATCTGCGCCTCGAGGCGCGCGACGAGCGTCTCGTCCGGTGCCTCGCCGCAGGCCGCGAGCCAGTTCGCGAGCATGCGGTGACCGCCCTGGGTGAGCACCGATTCGGGGTGGAACTGCACACCGTGGATCGGCAGCTCGGCGTGACGCAGGGCCATGACGATGCCGGTCTCCGTGTGGCCGGTGGGCTCGAGTTCGGCGGGCATCGTCTCGGGCAGCACGGTCAGCGAGTGGTAGCGGGTCGCGGTGAACGGATCGGGCAGGCCCGCGAGCACACCGGCACCGTTGTGACGAACCAGGCTGGTCTTGCCGTGCAGCAGCTCGGGGGCGCGATCGACGGTCGCGCCGAACGCGACACCGATGGACTGGTGGCCGAGGCACACACCGAGCAGCGGAGTGCTGCTGTCGGCACATGCCTTGACCAGATCGATGCTCGCCCCGGCGCGTTCGGGTGTGCCCGGCCCTGGGCTGAGGAGGATGCCGTCGTACTCCTTCGCGACCCGCGCGAGAGCACCCGGTGCGGTGAGCCGCTCGTCATCGTTGCGCCACACGTCGGCCGTCGTTCCGAGCTGCCCCAGATACTGGACCAGGTTGAAGACGAAGCTGTCGTAGTTGTCGACGACGAGAATGCGCATGAGACGAGGGTACTCAGTGGCCGGTAGAGGGCGACCCGCCCGGTGGCCGGTAGAGGGCGACCCGCCCGGTGGCCGGTAGAGGGCGACCCGCCCGGTGGCCGGCAGAGGGCGACCCGCCCGGTGGCCGGCAGAGGGCGACC
>NZ_JCAXDU010000077.1:0-244 GCF_059759155.1 Rhodococcus sp. GQ147 | reverse complement strand
GAGGTTTGATCCATCCGCAGCACCGGTTGGACGAACAGCATCCGTGAACACGCCAGGATCATCGCGAACGCCCACACCGCCACCCGCCGATCCGTGGCCGGATCGCGCCACATCCCCAACTTGCCGTAGTCGACCTGACCCTCGTCGCCCGGCGAGACCGGACCGCGAGGAAAGGTTGCCTTCGACGCCGCGACACGATCGGCGAATCGTGTTGCGATATACCGCCGCACGGTCGATTCCGAAA
>NZ_JCAXDU010000076.1:0-247 GCF_059759155.1 Rhodococcus sp. GQ147 | reverse complement strand
CCGAATACTCACCCCGTGGACTCCACGGAACTTTCTTCGACATCGTCGCTGATCAAACACATTGCGTGTTCTCTCAGGACCCAACAGTGCACCGATATAACCACCGCGACGAGGATCTGTATCCCCGCCATACGCGGTGATGGTTGTCAGCGTTCCACCCATGAGCACCACCGGATTACCTGTGAATCCGTAATGGCTCTGCCTGCATGCGTTTACCGTCCCCGACTACTCGGGGTGCATGAGGAGT
>NZ_JCAXDU010000075.1:0-253 GCF_059759155.1 Rhodococcus sp. GQ147 | reverse complement strand
CCTCGCTGTTGTCGCGTTGTGAGAGACCAACAGCATGTCGGGGCCACGAGCCCCATCAACTACCGGGCACCCCGCTCAAGCGCGAAGAGCCACGTATCCGAGCATAGCCCGACCGAATGTCCGCGTACGAAAAAAGGGGACCCGCGGAAGCGGCTCCCCTCCTCAAAGCCGAAGACCCCCAACAATGTTGGGGGTCTTCGGTAACGGGTGTTCGGCGGTGTCCTACTCTCCCACACCCTGTCGAGTGCAGTAC
>NZ_JCAXDU010000074.1:0-285 GCF_059759155.1 Rhodococcus sp. GQ147 | reverse complement strand
AGGAGCGCCTCAATAAGGAGATCCGCCGCCGGACCGACGTGGTGGGGATCTTCCCGGACCGCACCGCTCTGATCCGACTCGTCGGGGCGGTGCTGGCCGAGCAGCACGACGAGTGGATCGAAGGCCGCCGCTACCTCGGCCTCGACGTACTCGCCCGCTCCCGCACCGACAAGCCCGCCGACAGTGTCACCGAGGGCACCGAGGAGGTGACACCGGCCTTGACCGCCTGATCCACCGACGAGGAATCACGCGACGACGTCGTACACCACCTCACGGGACTTGACC
>NZ_JCAXDU010000073.1:0-296 GCF_059759155.1 Rhodococcus sp. GQ147 | reverse complement strand
TCGAACACCACCGCCGGGTGCGCACCACCGAGACCGCGATGCTGATGCCGGCCGTAGACGTCGGTGCACCATGCCAGTGCGGCGGCCTGCATCTGCGTCAGCGAGGTGAACTCGCGGCCCCGGAAGAACGAGTCCCGGATATAGGGCATCGGGCGTTCGATGCGTGGTTTGTCCTTGGGTTTGCCGGCCCTGGCCGGATCGATGAGCACCTGATAGAAGTCGGCGAGTTCGGCATAGGCCCGGTTGATCTGCGGATCGTAGAGATCGGGACGGTCCACCCCGGTTTTGAGGTTGTC
>NZ_JCAXDU010000072.1:0-298 GCF_059759155.1 Rhodococcus sp. GQ147 | reverse complement strand
GGAGTGGTGGACTTCGGATCGGCTCTGCAGTAGACGTAGTGATCAACGAGTCGTGCTGGATACTATGCTGTTTCGCTCGAGCCGGTCAACGACAACGCCGGTTCGGTAGCGTGCTGTTTGGCGGCGATCACCGCCCGGAGCTCGTCCATGCTCACATCCGAGACATACCGGCGGGTGACCTGCCACTCGTCGTGCTGCTCGATGACCACCGCGGTCGCCAACCGGAGGAATGCCGCCGGGTTCGGAAAAATCTCCACGACGTCGGCTCGACGCTTGATTTCCTTGTTCAACCGCTCAA
>NZ_JCAXDU010000071.1:0-329 GCF_059759155.1 Rhodococcus sp. GQ147 | reverse complement strand
GCCGCCGCGCATGCCGTCAAGGAACGCCTGCGCCTGCTGCTGGCCGAACACCAGCCGCACCAGATCCGGCGCAGGCTGTACGACTTCTACGACGCCGCCGCCCGCGCCGACATGGAGGAAACCAGCCGCCTGGCGACCACGATCGACACCTGGTGGCCAGCGGTGCTCGTCGCGCTCACCGAGGACGTGACCAACGCCCGCACCGAGGGCTTCAACCGGATCATCAAGCAAACCAAGCGTGTCGGATGCGGCTTCACCAACATGGACAACTACCGAAGGCGCATCATGGTCCACATCGCCCTCACCCGAGGGCAGAGACCAGCAGCATG
>NZ_JCAXDU010000070.1:0-347 GCF_059759155.1 Rhodococcus sp. GQ147 | reverse complement strand
CGTTGAGCGATCGTCGCCACGGTCACCGACTCGTCGAGTTGGCCCTCGATCCAGGCGTGGTGGGCGGCGATCGCCGGCCAGGTCACCGCCCGCGCCGTCGGGTCCACCACTTCCGGGAACCAGGACGTGATCAACTCGCGCCACAGGTTCTCGTCGAACTTCCCGCCGTCGCCCGGGCTCAACCCCGCCGCCAGCGCCGGCGCCAAGTACTTGCGGATGGTTTTGCGGTCGAGTCCCAGGGCCGTCGAGATCTGCACCTGGGAGCGGCCGGCATGCCAATGCCGGAACAACTCCATCAGATCGGTCATCGTCCACGTTCTCCTTGCCACCGTCGGGCCCCTTCCCAG
>NZ_JCAXDU010000069.1:0-705 GCF_059759155.1 Rhodococcus sp. GQ147 | reverse complement strand
GAGCGCACCGAAAGGTTGCAGCTGGGCACGAGTGTGCTCACGCCGACGTTCCGGTACAACCCGGCGGTGATCGCGCAGGCCTTCGCGACGATGGGGTGTCTGTATCCGGGACGGATCTTCCTCGGGGTCGGCACCGGCGAAGCACTCAACGAGATCGCCACCGGCTACGCCGGCCAGTGGCCGGAGTTCAAGGAACGCTTCGCCCGGCTGCGCGAATCGGTGCGGTTGATGCGTGAGCTGTGGCGCGGAGACCGGGTCGATTTCGAGGGCGAGTACTACACCACCAAGGGGGCGTCGATCTACGACGTGCCCGAAGGCGGCATCCCGGTCTACGTCGCCGCCGGCGGCCCGGTCGTGGCCCGCTATGCCGGACGCGCGGGGGACGGGTTCATCTGCACCTCCGGCAAGGGCATGGAGCTCTACACCGACAAGCTGTTGCCGGCCGTCGCCGAGGGGGCGGAGAAGGCGGAGCGGGATGTGGCGCAGATCGACAGAATGATCGAGATCAAGATCTCGTACGACACCGATCCGGACAAGGCGTTGGAGAACACCCGCTTCTGGGCACCGCTGTCGCTCACGCCGGAGCAGAAGCATTCCATCGATGATCCGATGGAGATGGAGGCGGCGGCGGATGCGTTGCCGATCGAGCAGGTCGCCAAGCGGTGGATCGTGGCGTCGGATCCGGACGAGGCGGTCGAGCAGGTC
>NZ_JCAXDU010000068.1:0-780 GCF_059759155.1 Rhodococcus sp. GQ147 | reverse complement strand
GGTCTGCTCGGCCACCTCGTCCGACCCAAACGCCGATCTGCACTCCGCCTCCGTGAACCCCGCCGGCTACCACGCCCACTCGACCGCCGTGAAACAGCGGATCTACTCGCGAGCCTGCGAACATGGCGGGATCGCTCGATCGCCGGCCTGATGTTGCTCTCCGGCTTACGATCCGGAGAAATCCTCACCCTCGACGTCACCGATATCGACATTGGTGCCCGCTGGATACGAGTCTTCGGCAAAGGCGCCAAGGAGCGCCGGGTGCCACTCGATGTGGAAGTCGCCGGGCTGATCCAAACGTATCTGCTCACCGAACGACCCGAGTCGACGAGCACCCGCCTGTTCCTCGTCGCAAAAGGCCCGCACCGCGGACAGCCGTTGACCCCGGCCGGTTTGCGGACCATCTTCCGCTACCACCGTCTCAAATCGGGAGTACTCGCAGGTCACCCGCATGCGCTGCGCCACACTTTCGGGACCGCGATGGCCGAGGCCGGTGTGGATCTGGCCGTGATGCAGGCACTGCTCGGGCACGCGCACGTCGACACCACAGCCCGGTACATCCATCTGACACCCACCCACGTCAAGGCGGAATTCGATGCAGCCCGCACACGACTACACACCCGCACCTGAGGACGAGGACCCGGCGGACATCTACGCCGCCTACCTGGTCCACCTGCAGCGGCGCCGCCGCGGCAACACCGCCTACACCCAGGCCGCTCGCTCGTTCCTGCAGCGGTGGCCGCAGGTCCAACGCTGGGCTGACCTGCCGCTCGACACCCG